>JBDTNU010000285.1:0-5295 GCA_039933535.1 Caldimonas sp.
GCGCCATCTTCGGCAGGCCGCCGCGCTTGCTCTTGGTCGCGTAGCCGACCGCCTTCAGGTAGCGGTCGTCGAGGTGCTCGAGGCCGGCGAGCAGAACGCGCGAACCGGGCGCCGACTTCTGCGCGAGGTCGAAGAGGTAGTCGCGGATCTCGACGATCGACGGCACGGCCTCCTTGGCGTTGCCGAAGAACTCGAGGCAGACCGTGCGCACGTGCGCCGGCATCTTGTGCACGATCCAGCGCGCCGACGTGATGAGCCCGTCGCAGCCTTCCTTCTGGATGCCCGGCACGCCGGCGAGGAACTTGTCGGTGACGTCCTTGCCGAGGCCTTCCTTGCGGAACGCCGCGCCGGAAATGTCGAGCCGCTCGGTGCGCTCGAGCTTCCTGCCGCTCGCGTCGAAGTACTTCAGCTCGAAGCTCGCCGTCGGCGCGTCGTGGATCTTGCCCAGGTTGTGGTCGAGCCGCGTGACCTCGAGCCATTTGGCGTCGGGCGTGACCATGCGCCACGACGCGAGGTTGTCGAGCGCCGTGCCCCAGAGCACCGCCTTCTTGCCACCGGCGTTCATGGCGACGTTGCCGCCGATGCACGAGGCTTCGGCCGACGTCGGATCGACGGCGAAGACATAGCCGGCGCGCTCGGCCGCATCGGCCACTCGCTGCGTGACCACTCCGGCCTCGGTCCAGATCGTCGCCACCTCGCCTTCGACGCCGGGCAGTGCGACGCGCTCGACCTCGGTCATCGCCTCGAGCTTTTCGGTGTTGATGACGGCGCTGGCCCAGGTGAGCGGGATCGCGCCGCCCGTGTAGCCGGTGCCGCCGCCGCGCGGGATGATGGTCAGGCCGAGCTCGATGCAGCCGGCGACCAGCGCTGCCATCTCGGCCTCGGTGTCGGGGGTGAGCACGACG
Source organism: Caldimonas sp. (assembly GCA_039933535.1). Taxonomy (GTDB): domain Bacteria; phylum Pseudomonadota; class Gammaproteobacteria; order Burkholderiales; family Burkholderiaceae_C; genus Schlegelella_A. Next base: position 906 of record JBDTNU010000285.1, read on the forward strand.
AACGGGTACTCGACGCGCCAGTCGGTGGCGTCGGTGACGTGCGAGACGCGCGAGAGGCCGTCGAACTTGATGTTGTCCTTGGCCGTCACGCGCGCGAGCCTGCGCACCGTGCGCTTGCGCAGGTCCCAGACGGCGCGGAACTGCGCGGCGAAGGCATCGACGGCAGCGCGCGAAAGCTGGAGCAGCTCGCCGACGACCGCGTCGCGCGCCGGGTCGACGGCCGGCGTGCGGCGCTTCTCGACTTCGCCGAGGCGATGCTGCAGGGCCTCGATCAACAACCGGCGCCGGCGCGGGTTGTCGAGCATGTCGTCCTGCAGATAGGGATTGCGCTGCACCACCCAGATGTCGCCCAGCACCTCGTACAGCATGCGCGCCGAGCGGCCGGTGCGGCGCTCGCTGCGCAGCAGGCCGAGCACCTCCCAGGCGCGCGCGCCGAGCAGGCGGATGACGATCTCGCGGTCGGAAAACGAGGTGTAGTTGTAGGGGATCTCGCGCCGGCGCGGTGCTGCCGCGGCACCGGATTCGGCGGCGCTGATGTGATCGATCGGAAGGGGGGCGTTCAAGGGGCGGTCGCAGGGCGCGGCCGGTGGAATTGCCAGGGCGCGAAGCATCCTACCGCAGCGCAGCAAATCGTCGCGTTGCGCTGCCACCCCCGCCGGCGGCGCGGCGGGTAATCCCGCTTGCCCCGGCCACCATCGAGGCGCGATAAACGCGGCTGTCACATCGGGCCGCGAGAATCCCGCCGGGCCTGCGCGCCCCGCGCGCCCATTTCACGGAGTCGTCATGAAGTTGAAGTTTCTCGTCTCGTGTTCGTTCGCAGCGCTGGCCGCCTTCTCGGCACCGGCGCAGGCCCAGGTCGAAATCCAGTGGTGGCACGCGATGGGCGGCGCCCTCGGGGACTGGGTGAACGACCTGGCGAAGGGATTCAACGACAGCCAGAAGGCATACAAGGTCACGCCGAGCTTCAAAGGCACCTACCCCGAGACACTCACTGCCGGCATCGCCGCGTTCCGCTCCGGCAACCCGCCCGACATCCTGCAGGTGTTCGAGGTCGGCACCGCCACCATGATGGCGAGCAAGGGTGCGATCGTCCCGGTCGGAAAGGTGATGAAGGACTCGGGACTGAAGTTCGATGCTGCCGACTACGTGCCCGCGGTCGCGGGCTACTACACGGCGCCCAACGGCCAGATGCTGAGCATGCCGTTCAACAGCTCGACGACGATCTTCTACTACAACAAGGACGCCTTCAAGGCGGCCGGCCTCGACCCGAACAAGCCGCCCGTCACCTGGGCCGAAGTCGCACTCGCGGCGGCCAAGCTGAAGGCGAGCGGCCATGCCTGCCCGTTCACCACGAGCTGGATCAGCTGGACCCAGCTCGAGAGCTTCTCGGCCTGGCACAACGTCGAGTTCGCGACCAAGCAGAACGGCCTGGGTGGCCTCGACACGCGGCTGACCTTCAACGGCCCGCTGCAGGTGCGCCACATCCAGGACCTGGAGAACATGGCCAAGCAGGGACTCTTCATCTACAAGGGCCGCGACAACAAGGCCGACGCCACCTTCCCGTCGGGCGAGTGCGCAATGATCACCGGCTCCGCCGGCCTGCTCGGTGCCATCAAGAAGAGCGCAAAGTTCGACTACGGCGTGGCGCCGCTGCCCTACTACCAGGACGTCAAGGGCGCGCCGCAGAACACGGTGATCGGCGGCGCGAGCCTGTGGGTGATGGCCGGCAAGCCGGCCGATCACTACAAGGCGGTCGCAGCCTTCTTCAACTATCTGTCCAGCCCGGAAGTGCAGTCAGCCAGCCACAAGCGCACCGGCTACCTGCCCATCACCACGGCCGCCTTCAAGCTCACCGAGGCAAGCGGCTACTACAAGCAGAATCCGGGCGCCGACGTCGCCGTCAACCAGATGATCCGCAAGACCACCGACAAGTCGCGCGGCATCCGCCTCGGCAACTTCCTGCAGATCCGGACGATCATCGACGAGGAGCTCGAGCAGGTGTGGGCCGGCAAGACCGACGCCAAGACCGCGCTCGACAAGGCGGTCGCGCGCGGCAACGAGCAGCTCGAGAAATTCCAGGCCGCGAACAAGTCCTGACGGCGACGAAGCTTGGCTGCTGAAAAGCGCGTCGTCTTCCGCTCTTCCTGGCTGCCCTGGGCGCTGCTCGCGCCCCAGGTGGCGGTCATCGCCGTCTTCTTCTTCTGGCCTGCGGCGCAGGCGGTGCTGCAGTCGTTCCAGCAGCAGGACGCGTTCGGCACGAGCACGAGCTGGGTCGGATTCGACAACTTCGTCCACCTGTTCCAGGACAGGAGCTACCTCGAGTCGTTCCAGACCACTGCGGTCTTCTCGATCAGCGTCGCCGCGCTGGGAATCGCCCTGTCGCTGCTGCTCGCCGTCTTCGCCGACCGCGTCATCAAGGGCGCGCTTGCCTACAAGACGCTGCTGATCTGGCCCTACGCCGTGGCGCCCGCAGTGGCCGGCGTGCTCTGGCTCTTCATGTTCGCGCCGAGCATCGGCGTCGTCTCGTATGCACTCAAGAAGAGCGGCATCGAGTGGAACGCCTTGCTCAATGGCAATCAGGCGATGCTGCTCGTCGTGATGGCCGCCGTGTGGAAGCAGATCTCGTACAACTTCCTGTTCTTTCTCGCCGGCCTGAGCGCGATCCCGAAATCACTCATCGAAGCAGCGGCGATCGACGGCGCGCGGCCGTGGCGCCGCTTCTGGACCATCGTCTTTCCGCTGCTCTCGCCGACCACGTTCTTCCTGCTCGTCATCAACATCGTCTATGCCTTCTTCGACACCTTCGGCATCATCGACGCGGCGACCGAAGGCGGCCCAGGCAAGGACACGTCGATCCTCGTCTACAAGGTCTACTACGACGGCTTCAAGGCGCTCGACCTCGGCGGCTCGGCGGCGCAGTCGGTGGTGCTGATGGCGGTCGTCGTCACCCTCACCGTCGCGCAGTTCAAGTTCGTCGAGAAGAAGGTGAATTACTGAATGGTCGAGCGCCGCCCCCTGCTGACGTTCTTCACGCACGCCATCCTGCTGATCGGCGTGGTGATCGTCGCCTTTCCGGTCTACCTGACCTTCGTCGCCTCGACGCACACCGCCGAGGACATCGTCCAGGCGCCGATGCCGCTGCTGCCCGGCGACCAGTTCTGGCACAACTACACGGCGGCGTTCACCGGTTCCGAAAAGGGGCCCGGGTCGGGCGCGCCGGTCGGCCGGATGATGTGGATCAGCCTGGTGTCGGCGCTCGTCATCTCGCTCGGCAAGATCGCGATCTCGCTGCTCTCGGCGTTCGCGATCGTCTACTTCCGGTTCCCGTTCCGCATGTTCTTCTTCTGGGCCGTGTTCGTGACCCTGATGCTGCCGGTAGAGGTGCGCATCTTTCCCACCTACCAGGTCGTCTCCGACCTGCACATGCTGAACAGCTACGCAGGGCTCACGGTCCCGCTCATCGCCTCGGCCACCGCGACCTTCCTGTTCCGCCAGTTCTTCCTCACCGTGCCCGACGAGCTGGTCGAGGCGGCGCGCGTCGACGGCGCGGGGCCGATGCGCTTCTTCAAGGACGTGCTGGTACCGTTGTCGGCGACGAGCATCGCCGCGCTCTTCGTCATCCAGTTCATCTACGGCTGGAACCAGTACCTCTGGCCGCTTCTCGTGACGACGAGCGAGGACATGTACCCGGTCGTCATCGGCATCAAGCGGATGATCAGCGGCGGCGATTCGGCGCAGCAGTGGAACCTGGTCATGGCAACGGCGATGCTGGCGATGATCCCACCGGCGCTCATCGTCATGCTGATGCAGAAGTGGTTCGTCAAGGGCCTCGTGGACACCGAGAAATAGAAGAAGACTCACATGGGTGCGATCTCGCTACGCAACGTCGTCAAGCGCTACGGCATCGGGCCGAAGGCGAACCAGGTGATCCACGGCGTCACCGCCGAGATCGCCGACGGCGAGTTCGTCGTCATCGTCGGGCCCTCGGGTTGCGGCAAGTCGACGTTGCTGCGCATGGTCGCCGGGCTCGAGGAGATCTCGGGCGGTGAAATTTGGATCGCCGGACGCCTCGTCAACAACCTCGAGCCCTCGGCGCGCGACATCGCGATGGTGTTCCAGAACTACGCGCTCTACCCGCACATGACGGTCTTCGCCAACATGGCGTACGGCCTCAAGATCGCCAAGGTGCCCGAAGCCGAGATCCGCACGCGAGTCGACAAGGCCGCGAAGATCCTCGAGCTCGGTCCGTATCTGCTGCGCAAGCCGCGCGAGCTCTCGGGCGGCCAGCGCCAGCGCGTCGCCATGGGGCGGGCGATCGTTCGCCAGCCCGCGGTGTTCCTGTTCGACGAGCCGCTCTCCAACCTCGACGCCAAGCTGCGCGCGCAGACGC
>JBDTNU010000286.1:0-5295 GCA_039933535.1 Caldimonas sp.
GGCGGGTGGATCACCATGCCCGGGTCCTGCAGCAGCGGGTTCAGGTCGCGGCCGTCGGGCGGTATCGGGAACAGGCGGTCGAAGGGGTTCGACGTCATGAGCAGGAACAGCAGGAAGCCGAACGAGAGCCAGCCCATCACCGAGAGGATGCGCGAGACGACCTTCTCGGGGAGGTGCCGGCTGAACTGCGCGACCGCCAGCGTCCAGAAGGTGAGCATCAAGAGCCAGAGCAGGATCGAGCCTTCGTGGCCGCCCCACACCGCGGCAAAGCGGTAGTAGACCGGCAGCGATCGGTTCGAGTTGGTGGCGACGTAGAGCACCGAGAAGTCGTTGCCGATGAAGGCGAGCGCGAGGCAGACGAAAGCCAGCGCGACCAGCGCGAACAGCAGCCGCGCCGAAGGCCGCGCCACCGCCATCCAGTCGAGCCGGTTCCGCGCCGCGCCAACGAGCGGCAGCGTGGCGAGCACGGCCGAGACGCCGAGCGCGATCCAGAGCAGGAAGTGACCGAGTTCAGGGACCATGCGCTACTTCTTGATCGGTTCGGCCGACATCGTCTCGGCCAGCTTCGGATTGCCTTGCTGGGCCCGCTTCAGGGCTTCGGCGGCTTCGGGCGGCATGTAGTTCTCGTCGTGCTTGGCCAGCACTTCGCGGGCGACGAACACGCCGTCCTGCAACTGGCCCTGTGCGACCACGCCCTTGCCTTCCTTGAACAGGTCGGGAAGGATGCCTTGGTAGCGCACCGGGATCGACTGGGCGGTGTCGGTGACGATGAAGCTCACGCTCGTGCCATCGCGCTTGACGGTGCCGCGCTCGACCAGTCCGCCGAGCCGAAAGGTGCGCATGCTCGGCGCTTCGTGCGAGGCGATCTGCGAGGGCGAATAGAAGAAGACCAGGTTCGACTGGAAGGCGTTGAGCACCAGCGCGGCCGCCGCGCCGGCGGCAGCGACGATCGCGCCGGCGACCGCAAGGCGCTTGTGGCGGGGCTTCATGTCGGGCTCCTTTGGTCCGCCAGGACGCGTTGCGCGGCGCGGTGGCGTATCGCGGTGAGCACGGGCTCGCTCGCCATGCAGATCAGCGTTACGCCGTACGCACCCCAGACGTAGAGACCGTAGCCGCCCATGGCGAAGAAATCGGCGGCGCTGTTCCAGATCATGTCTGCATCCCGGGAGTGGCCGAAGACCGCGCCGTGCGAACCGCTTCGCCGGCCCACTGCGCGTGCTGATCGCGCTCGAGAACGATTGCCCGCGCCCGGGTGAACACGACCGCGAAGCCGTAAGCCCAGAAGGCCAGCGTCATGAGCAGCATCGCGGTCAGCATGGTGCTCGCCATTTTCGGCGCGGCGGCCAGGCTAATGCTCGCCCCCTGGTGCAAGGTATTCCACCACTTCACCGAGAAATAGATGATCGGCACGTTGATGCTGCCGACGATCGCCACCAGCGCCCCGGCCCGGTCGGCCCGGCGCGGGTCGTCGATGGCCGAGACGATCGAGAGAAAGCCGGCATAGAGGAACAGCAGGATCAGCTCGGAGGTGAGCCGCGCGTCCCACACCCACCAGGTGCCCCAGGTCGGCTTGCCCCAGAGTGCGCCGGTCCACAGGGCGAGAAAGGTGAACATCGCTCCGGTCGGTGCGATGGCGCGGGCCAGCATCGAGGCCAGCCGCGCGTTGAACGCCCAGCCGATCGCGGCCCAGAACGCCATCGCGAGATAGAGCAGCATCGACATCCAGGCGGCAGGAACGTGGATGAAGATGATCCGGTACGCGTCGCCCTGGGTCGCATCCGTCGGTGCCTGGAAGAAGCCGATGAAGAGGCCGGCCGCGGCGAGCGCCGCGAACGCCGCCCAGCACCATGGAACGAGCGCGCCAGCCAGTCGGTAGAACCGGGCCGGGGCGGCGAAATGAAAGAGGCGGATCGACGGCGTCGTCATGGTCGGTGGGCGACGATTGTCCTTCCTGTCGCAAAGCGCTTGTTACGGCTGGTCATTCGGTGGCGATGCGCAAGGCGGCCGCCGTCGCCGGCGGCGCGATCAGCGCCGTGAAGATGAGGAATGCGCCGAGCAGCGAATAGTGGCCGCGTGCGGACAACCCGGCATCGATCGCCGCCACCGCTCCGGCACCGAAGATCAGTGCCGGGATGCAGAGCGGCACGATCAGCAGGATCAGCAAGGCCGCACCGCTGCGCAGGCCGAGCGTCAGGGCCGCGCCCAGGCCGCCGAGCAGGCTGAGCACCGGCGTGCCGAGCAGCAGCGTCAAGGCGAGCGCCGTGATCGCTTCGCCGCGCATGTCGAACATCAGGCCGAACAAAGGCGCGGCGACGACCAGCGGCAGGCCGGTCAGCAGCCAGTGCGCGGCGGCCTTGCCCAGCACCAGGCCGAGCTTGTCGAGCATGCCCGGTCCGCTGGCGATCAGCATCTGCTCGAGCGAGCCGTCGGCCAGGTCGCCGGCGTAGAGCTGGGTCACCGAGAGCATCGCTGCAAGCAGGGCCGCGACCCACACGACGCCGGGCGCGATCAGGCGCAAGGTCTGGGGCTCCGGACCGACGCCGAGTGGAAAGAGGCTGATCGCGACCGTGAAAAAGGCGATCGGCAAGAGCGCGTCGGCGCGCCGACGCGCCGCCAGACGAAGGTCGCGGGCCACCAGGGCCGCGAACACGCCGGTCATGCGGCGACCGGCGCGTCGAGCTGCACCACGAACGGCTCCGGGTCGGTGATCGTCAGCGGCACGTGGCTGGTCAGGACGACGCTGCCGCCGCGTCTCGCGTGCTCGACGAGCAGCGTGTTCAAGGCGTCGATGCCCGAGCTGTCGAGCGCGTCGAAAGGCTCGTCGAGCAGCCACGTCGCGGGCGTCGCGGCGACCGCCAGCCGCGCCAGCGCGACGCGGCGCCGCTGACCTTGCGAGAGCGTGCGCACCGGCGCGTGACGGCGACTCGCCATGCCGAAGCGAGCGAGCGCGATGTCCAGCTCATCGATAGCCGGCGCTGCGCTGCCGAGGCGGAGGAGGAAACGCAAGGATTCCGCAACCGTCAGGTCTTCCTTGAGCGCGTTGGCGTGGGCCAGATAGAGGAAGCCGCCGTACCCGGCCGTTTGTGCCCACGCGATCTCGCCCGCCTCGGGCGCCGACAGTCCCGCAAGCGTCCGAAGCAAGGTCGTCTTGCCTTGCCCGTTGGCGCCGCGGATCCAGACGATCTCTCCTGCACCGATTGCGATCTCGACGCCGCTGAACAGGGTTCGTTCCCCGCGCCGGCACTCGAGGCCGCGCACGCGCAGGCGAACAGCGGATCCGTCGCGGTGCCTTGTCTCCATGGTTGGGCGCGATTGTGATCGGTGCCGCGCCCGTAAACTCCCCGGCCATACGACGGGGAGACCAGGAATGCTCTTTGGCAAGCTGCTGCCGCGCGAAGGCAACTTCTTCGAGCTGTTCAATCAGCACGGCAACTACATCGCCGAAGGCGCGCGTGCGTTCATCCGCCTGATCCAGCACTACGCCGATCCGGACCTGCGCGACAAGCACGCGGGCGAGGTCGGTACGGCCGAGCGGCAGGCCGACAAGATCACCGCAGAAGTCAACCGGCTGCTGCACAAGACCTTCATCACGCCGATCGATCGCGAGCAGATCTTCGGCCTGATCAACGCCATGGACGACGTGCTCGACCTGCTCCAGGACGCGAGCGAGACGATGTCGCTCTACGACGTGCAGGCCATGAACGACGACATCCTGCGCCTGGGCGACCTGAGCGCCAAATGTTGCGAGCGCGTGCAGCATGCGGTCTCGCTCCTGCCCAGGATCAGCCAGCCCGAAGTGGCGTCGGCGGCGCTCAAGACCTGCGAGGAGATCGATCGCCTCGAGTCCGATGCCGACCGCGTCATGCGCTCGGCGATGTCGCGCCTGTTTCGCGAGGAAAAGGACGTTCGCGAGCTGATCAAGCTGAAGGCGGTCTACGAGCTGCTCGAGTCGATCTCGGATCGCTGCGAGGACGTGGCCAATCTCATCGAGGGCGTCGTCCTCGAGAACTCGTGACGCCTGCCGGATCGGCGGCGGCCGGAGCCGGCGCATGAGCTCGGCGCAGATCTCGTTCGGGATCGTCGCGATGCTGGTGGCGCTCGCGGTCGCCTTCGACTTCATGAACGGCTTTCACGATGCCGCCAACTCGATCGCCACCGTCGTCTCGACCGGTGTGTTGAAACCGCAGCAGGCGATCGTCTTCGCCGCCTTCTTCAACATCGTGGCGATCTTCGTCTTTCATCTCAGCGTCGCCGCGACGATCGGCAAGGGCATCGTGCAGCCGGGCGTGGTCGATCATCACGTGGTCTTTGGCGCCCTCATCGGCGCGATCTTCTGGAACCTGATCACATGGTGGTGGGGGATTCCGTCGAGCTCGTCGCATGCGCTGATCGGCGGCATCGTCGGCGCGGTCATCGCCAAGTCGGGCGCGGGCTCGCTGATTGCCTCGGGCGTGTGGAAGACGGTCATCTTCATCTTCGTCTCCCCGGTGCTTGGGTTTCTGCTCGGCGCGCTTCTGATGGTCGTCGTCGCCAACCTGTTTCGCCACGCCTCGCCGCTCAAGGTCGACAACCTGTTCCGCCGTCTTCAGCTGGTCTCGGCCGGCCTCTACAGCCTGGGCCACGGCGGCAACGATGCGCAAAAGACGATCGGCCTCATCTGGATGCTGCTGATCGCCTCCGGATACGCCGCGGCCAACTCGGCGATGCCGCCGGCCTGGGTGATCTGGTGCTGCTACATCGCGATCGGACTCGGCACGATGTTCGGCGGCTGGCGCATCGTCAAGACCATGGGCCAACGGATCACGAAACTCAAGCCGGTGGGTGGCTTCTGCGCCGAAACCGGTGGCGCGATCACGCTCTTTCTCGCTACCGCGCTCGGCATTCCGGTCTCTACCACGCACACCATCACCGGCGCGATCGTCGGCGTGGGCTCGGTGCGTCGCGCCGCCACGGTTCGCTGGGGCCTTGCCGGCAACATCGTCTGGGCCTGGATCTTCACGATCCCCGCCTCGGCCTTCGTCGCGGCGGTGTTCTATGCGCTCGGCTTGTGGCTGTTCGACTGAGCACTCAAGCCGGCGCGCTCGATTCGAAGTAGCGCTGGGCGACGAAGGCGAGCGTCGCCATCGCGACCGTGGCGCCGAGTGCGAGCGCGACGATGACGGCGGCGATGGTCGTCCACCCGGAGCGGGTCGGTGCATCTTGTCCGGCAAAGCGCTCGTTCCATCGCTCGTCCGGCGTCAGGCCGCAGACGATGGCCCACAACATCGTCGCGGCGACCATCACGCCGAGCAGGGG
>JBDTNU010000287.1:0-5269 GCA_039933535.1 Caldimonas sp.
GCTGCACCTGCACGCCGCGCTTGTTGCCCATCAGCTCGTGCCACTCGTCGACGATGACGGTGTGCACGCTCGAGAGCTCGTCTTTCGCGTTCTCGCGCGTCAGCATCAGGCTCAGCGATTCCGGCGTCGTGATGAGCGCGGTCGGGAAACGCCGGTCCTGCTTCGCGCGTTCCGATGATGGCGTGTCACCGGTGCGGATGCCGACCGTCCAGCCGAGGCCGAGGTCTTCGAGTGGCGCCTTGATCGCTCGCGCCGAGTCGGCCGCGAGCGCACGCATCGGCGTGAGCCACAAGACGCCGAGCGGTGGGGCGAGAGCAGGCCTGGCGACGACACCGAGCGCGGCAGCGCGCGCGATCGCGCCGAACCACACCGCGTAGGTCTTGCCGGAACCGGTCGTAGCGTGGAGCAGGCCGCTGCGGCCGGCGGCCATCGCCTGCCAGACCTCGCGCTGGAACGCAAAGGCCTGCCAGCCACGTGCCGCAAACCATGCATCGCCCGGCGACGAAGCCCCGCTCACGGGGTCCTCAGGTTCTCTTGCCCGACCGCTTCTTGCGTTCATACAGCGTCATCAAGGGCGTCACCGACACGCCATGCAAGACGATCGACGCGACGACGACCGAGAACACGAGCGCACCGAGATTGGCCGAAAGCTCGCGGCCGAGGCCGTGGTTGATCGCGTACATCAGGTAGTAGAGCGAGCCGATGCCGCGAATGCCGAACCAGCCGATCAGGACGCGCTGCGGGCGCGTGCTCCTCGACCGCATCAGGCCCACGGCAACCGACACCGGCCGGATGACGACGAGCAAGGCGCCGACGAAGCCCCACGACGCTAGTCGCCACTCGACCGCCCAGAGCAGCATGCCGATGGCGATGACGGCGGCGACTTCGCCGATCCGTTCGATCTGCTCGTTGAAGGCGAGCATGGCGTGCGCCATGAAGGCCGGCGCATGCATGGGATCGGTCGCGACCTGCTCGGCATGCGATGCGTCGGGATGGGCGTGCGCCGCGGCGGCGATCTCGGCCGAGCGTTTGCGCTGCGCCGCGACCTTGCCCGGCCCGGCTGCCGGATTGCCGGGCGACGTCGCCGCACTGGCCTTCTGCTCGACCCGGCGCAAGGCCACGCCCGCCGCGAACACCGCCAGGAAGCCGTAGCCTTGCGCGAGGCCGGCCAGGCCGTAGGCCAGGCCGATCAGGCCGAGCGAGAGAAAGTTGTCGAGACCCACCGCCTCCTTGTGGGTGCGGCGCAGATAGAGCACGAGCTGGCCGATGAGCGTGCCGAGCGCAGCGCCGATCGCGACGCCGCCGGCCACGGGCCATGCGACGTCGAACGCGAACCAGCGCCAGCCGCCCGAGCCGATGTCATGCAGTCCGAGCAGGCCGAGGCCGAGCAGCACCACCGGAAACGCCGTGCCGTCGTTGAGGCCCGCCTCGCCGGTGAGCGCGAAGCGCAGCCGATCGCCATCGCCCGGCTCGGCGACCTGCACGTCGGAGGCGAGCACCGGATCGGTCGGCGCGAGGATGCCGCCGAGCAGGACCGCCGCGCCGATCGGCAGGCCGAGCGCGAGCACGCCGAAGCCGGCGATCAGCGCCACCGTGACCAGCATCGAGACGATCGCCAGTCGCACCGGCAACAGCCAGCGCCCGTCGCCGAAGCCCGCACTCATCTTCAGGCCCGAGCCGAACAGCGAGAGCAGGACAGCGACCTCGGCGAGCCGCTCGAGCCCCTTGCTGTCGAATGCCGGTGCGACCGCGGTCCAGGCGAGCCAGAGCGGGCTCACCGCGACGCCGACCAGCAGGTACAGCATCGAGGTGCTGAGCGGCAGGCGCGCGAGCAGCGAATCGCCGAGCGCCATGACGATCAGCAACAGGCCGACGACGGCCGACCAGGACGTGATTTCCATGAGCTGCGCAGCTTCTCCGGTTCGCGAAGCACCTTAGCAGACGCGCCGCGCTCGCCTTCGTCGCCGCGCTCAGCCGACGATCCATCCTTCGACCGGATCGACGCTCGCCGGCAATCCGTAGCCCGTACGGCGCGAGGCCTGCGCCGCCTGCACGAGGCAGAGCACGGCGTCGAGCCGGTCGCCGCTGGCGTCGGCGATCAGCGAGCGACGCACTGCGGCGTCGAGCACGAGCACGAAGCTGTCGCTCGGCGTCGCACGCTCGAGCGAAGCGACGATTGCTTCGCGCGCCTCGGTGCGGTCCGGCAGATCGCTGTTCTTGTACGAGCGGCGCTCGATCAACGCGTGCGCGAGCCGGCGCGGATAGCCTTCGAGGGCGACGCGGTCCGCATCGCCGGCCTGCAGCCCGGGCATCGTCATGCCGGCGCGCACCAGGCTCGCGACGCCTTCGTAGTACATCAGGCCGACCGGCACGTAGCGCGTCTGCAGGGGACTGGTCGAGGCGACGCTCGAGGCGGTGTCGGTCGCGCGATGCAGTAGCCTGTGGCCCTTCGGCTGCGTGTTGCCCCAGGCGTCGATGAAGGCGCGCCAGGCCATGCGCGTCGGGCAGCGCGCGCGAACCGCGGCGATCACTTCGGCGCAGCCCCTGCCGAGTGCGTTGGCCACGACGAAGGCCCGCGGCAGGCCGAACGGAAAGTCGAACGCGCCGAGCCACGGGCCGGGCGTCGCGAGCCAGGCGTCGAAGGCGGCGAGCGTCGGCATCGTCTCGAGCGAGGCCACGCGCAGCGCCTCGCCTTCGAGCGTGCCGAGCGCGACGACGATCGGCTTCCTGCGCGAAGGATTGCAGCTGAAGTCGACGCCCGCGAGCAGCATCGCGATCAGCCGAGCGCCAGTGCGCCGACACCGCCAGCGATGCAGACCGCGCCGACGAGCCGCAATGAACGATCGCCTTCGCCGAGCAGCCGTCCGCCGATCAGCGCCGCGAACAGCATCGAAACCTCGCGCGCCGGCGCGACATGGCTGAGCGGTGCGAGACGCAGCGCATAGAGCACGAGCACGTAGCCGAGCGGCCCGAGCACGGCCACGACCAGCGCGGAATGCCAGTGCGCTCGCCACACCTCGCCGAAGCCGCGCCGATCGCGCAGCGCGGCCGGCAACAGGAAGGGAACGCGAAACAGGTTGCCGACGTAGTCGACCAGGATCGGCGAGAGCAGAAGCACCTTGACCGCATAGCCGTCGATCAGCGTGTAGCCGGCGATCAGCGCACCGGTTGCCGCGCCCCAGCCGACCCCTGCGCGCACCCGCTGCCGTTGCAGCGGGTCGTGCGCCTTGGCCCAGAGGCCCGGCCCGCCGGCGACGAAGAAGACGCCGACCGCGACGCCGGCCACGCCGCAGGCGGCGACCACGCTCATCGACTCGCCGAGCCAGAGCAGCGCACCGAGCGATGCGAGCAAGGGGCCGGTGCCGCGCGCGACCGGATAGACGACCGTCAGGTCGGAAAGGCGATAGCCGCGCAGCAGCGTCGTGAAGTAGACGACATGGACGACGGCGCTTGCGAACAGCGCTGTCCACTCGACCATGCCCCACCGCGGCAGCACGCCCCAGGCTGCCCACGCGCCGAGAGGCGCCCACAGCACGACCAGAAACAGCGCGGCAATGAGCGCGAAGCGCGCATCGCCGCCGGTGCGCTTGGCGACGACGTTCCAGAGCGCATGCAGCAGCGCGGCGACGAGAACGAGGCCCAGGGCCGTGGCCGACATGCGGCATTGTCGCCAGCACGGGATCGGCAAGAATCGGCGATGAATCCGATCCTGGTCGAAGCGATGCGCGGTGGCTTGCGCGAGTCGGCACACCGCGGCGCGATCGCGGTGTGCGATGCCGATGGCGCGATCGTCGCTTCGCTCGGCGACATCGATCGGCCGATCTTTCCGCGCTCGGCGGTGAAGGTCCTGCAGGCGCTGCCACTGATCGAGAGCGGGGCCGCCGAGCAGCTCGGGCTGAGCGACGAAGAGCTCGCCATCGCCTGCGCTTCGCATAACGGCGAGCCGAAGCACACCGAGGTCGCCGCGCGCATGCTCGCCAAGGCCGGCCTCGACGTGAGCGCGCTCGAATGCGGCACGCAATGGCCGTCGCGCGAGGCGGTGCAGCGCCAGCTCGCCGCCGCCGGCATCGAGCCGAACGCCTTGAACAACAACTGCTCGGGCAAGCACGCCGGATTCCTGTGCCTCGCCTGCCGGCTTGCCGAAGGCGCCGACCTGCGCCGATACGCCAGGGGCTACGTCGGTCCGGACCATCCCGTGATGCGCGCGGTCGGCGCCGCGCTGCAGGCGACGACCAGCTTCGACCTGAGCCGCACGGCGCGCGGCACCGATGGCTGCTCGATCCCGACCTACGCGATCCCGCTGCGTTCGCTCGCCTTCGCCTTCGCGCGGGTCGGCACCGGCATCGGCCTGAGCGCCGGCCACGCCAGCGCCGCGCAGCGCCTGCGCGGCGCCGTCGCGCGCCATCCCTTCATGGTCGGCGGCACCGATCGCTTCGATACGAGAGTGATGGAGCGCCTCGGCGAGCGCGTCTTCTGCAAGGTCGGCGCCGAGGGCGTGTTCTGCGCTGCCCTGCCGGAGCGTGGCCTCGGCATCGCGACCAAGATCGACGACGGCAACAATGCGCGCGCCGCCGAGGTGACGATGGCGGCGACGATCGAATCCCTCATCGATCTCGACGATGCCGACGCGACCTTCATGCGCAGCCTCAGCGACGTGACGCTGCGCAACTGGAACGGCATCGAGGTCGGCGCCTTGCGCGCCATGGAGGCGATGCGCCAGCTTCGCGCTTGACGCGTTGCCTCCGCCCCGGATCACGGGATCAGCGCAATCACGGGGGCGCGTGCTGCAACGCCAGCAGTGCCTCCAGCGACGCCATCGTGTCGGCCTCGTGAAGGGGCTTGTCGTCGCGGATGCGCAGCATGCGCGGAAAGCGCACGGCGATGCCGCTCTTGTGGCGCGGGCTTCGATTGATGCCTTCGAAGCCGAGCTCGAAGACCAGCGTCGGCTTCACGCTCCTCACCGGGCCGAATTTCTCGAGCGTGGTGCCGCGGATGATCTTGTCGACGCGCTTGAATTCCTCGTCGGTCAGTCCCGAATAGGCCTTGGCGAAGGCGACGAGCTGGAGCGCGTCGGGCACGGGCGGTTCCTTGCGCGCGATCGCCTCGACGACGGCCGCGGCTTCCGCGGCGTCACGTGGCGTGCGGTTCCAGACCGCGAACGTGTAGTCGGTGTAGACGCTGGCACGTCGTCCGTGGCCGGCCTGTGCGTAGACCAGCACGCAGTCGACGCTGAGCGGATCGATCTTCCACTTCCACCAGGTGCCGCCGG
>JBDTNU010000288.1:0-5257 GCA_039933535.1 Caldimonas sp.
AGCACGCAGTCGACGCTGAGCGGATCGATCTTCCACTTCCACCAGGTGCCGCCGGCCAGGTCGTCCTGCTTGCGACGGCCCGTGCCGTAGCGCGCCTGCCGGTGCTTGAGCATGAAGCCTTCGACGCCGCGGCCACGCGCCTCTTCGCGCAGCGCGCCGAACGACTGCCAGCTCGTGCGCGCTTCGATCGGCGAGAGATGCAGAGCCGGCGCGCCTTCCGTCACGACCTGCTCGAGCAGCGCGCGCCTCTCGCCCTGTGGCTTGTCACGCAGGTCGACGCCGCCGAGCTCGAGAATGTCGTAGGCGATGAAGCCGACCGGCGCGTCGGCGAGCACCTTCTTCGTCAGCGTCTTGCGGCCGATGCGTTGCTGCAGCAAGTTGAAGGGCGCGACCTTGCCTTCCTTCCAGACCACGATCTCGCCATCGAGAACGGTGCCGTTGGCGAGCGGCGACGCGGCCGCGACGATCTCGGGAAAGCGCTCCGTCACCAGCTCTTCGCCGCGCGACCAGATCCAGGCCTGCGACGCGCGCCTGACGAGCTGGGCGCGGATGCCGTCGTACTTCCACTCGACGATCCAGCCCTCGGGCGAGCCGAGCTTGCTCGCGAAGTCCTCGAGCGGAACGTCGAGCTGGTGCGCGAGGAAGAACGGATACGGCTGGCCGAGGTCGAGCGGCCCGGCCTCCGCACTCGACGTGAGCTGCGTGTAGCGCTCGGGGCTCGGCGTGACACGGCCGTCGGTGTAGCCCATCATGCGTTGCGCCACGAGCTTGCTGTCGACGCCTGCGCCCTCGGCCAATGCGCGTTGCACCAGCAGCTTGCTCACACCGACGCGAAAGCTGCCGCCGATCAGTTTGTTGAGGAGGAACCGTCCCGCCGTGTCGAGCTCGTCCCAGTAAGACGCGACGCGCTCGGCCTGCTCTTCGGGGGCGAGACCGCGCAGGGTGAGCAGCCTGTCTTCGATCCAGACAGCGAGGCCGAGGTCGCTCTCGTGGCGCGGCGGCGGCAGCACGTTGGCGACTGTCTCCGAGAAGTCGCCGACGGCCTGGTAGCTCGCGTCGAACAGCCACTCGGGGATGCCGGCTTCGCGGCAGGCGACTGCCCACAGCACGCCGCTCGGCACCACCTGGCGCGGCTTGCCGCCGGCGAGAAAGTAGACCGCCCACGCGGCGTCCTGCGGAGCGGCGACAGCGAAGTAGCGCTTCAGCGCTTCGACCTTGGCGCTGGTCGCGGTGGTCGCGTCGAGCTCGGCATAGAGCTGGGCGAAGCGCTTCACGATGCCGGCTCTTCGTCGTCGCTGTCGCCGTACTCCGTCTCGAACGCACTCGCTTCGAGACCCTGCTCGGTCAGCCAGCGAACCATCACCGCTTCGTAGCCATGCGTGACGATGACGCGCTCGGCGCCGGTTGCCTTGATCGCGCGCTGCAGGCCGGGCCAGTCGGCATGGTCGCTGAGCACGAAGCCGCGATCGACCGAACGACGACGGCGCGCGCCGCGCAGCTGCATCCAGCCGCTCGCGAAAGCGTCGCTGTAGTCGCCGAAGCGGCGCGTCCAGGTCGAGCCCTGCACCGAAGGAGGCGCGACGATGAGGGCGCGCCGGAACAACGTCTTGTCGGTGACCTCGGTCGCCACCGGCGTCTCGGGAATATCGACACCGGCGGCGCGATAGGCACGATTGAGCGGCTCGACCGCGCCGTGCACGAAGATCGGGCCGATCGACGGATCGACGCCTTTGAGAATGCGCTGCGCCTTGCCGAAGCTGTAACCCATGAGGAGACTCGCGCGACCGGCCTCCGCGTTGGCGCGCCACCATGCGTCGATCGACGCGAACAGCTCGGCCTGTGCCTGCCAGCGATAGATCGGCAGGCCGAAGGTCGACTCGGTGATGAAGCAATGACATCGAACCGGCTCGAAGGGCGCACAGGTCGCGTTGTCTTCTCGGCGGTCGTCGTGCTCGCCGGCGAGGTAGTAGTCGCCGGACGCGACCCAGACACGACCCGCATGCTCCAGCCGCACCTGCGCCGAGCCGAGCACATGCCCGGCGGGATGGAAGCTGACGCGCACGCCCTGGTGGTCGATCGACTCGCCGTATGGCAGCGCCTGCAGGTCGATCTCGCCGAGGCGGGTGCGCAGCACGCCCTCGGCCGGCGCGGCCGCGAGATAGCGGCCGTGGCCGCGCCGCGAATGGTCGGCATGCGCGTGCGTGATGACGGCGCGCTCGACCGGCCGCCATGGGTCGATGAAGAAGTCGCCGGGCGGGCAGTAGAGGCCTTCGGGACGCTGGACGATCAGGTCTTCTGCGGCCATCGACGTCAGTAGCGATGGCGCGTGGCGAAGAGTGCGAAGCGCATCGCCGTATAGGCGATCCAGGCGAGACTGCGCGTGGCGAAGCTGCGCTTGCGATAGGCCGAAGAATCGATGCGCACGCCGACCTTGTTCACTGCGTCGAGCAAGTGGCCACGCAACTCGGCGGCGAAGGCATCGTCGCGGACGAACACATTGGCCTCGCGCGCCAGCAGCAGGCTGAACGGATCGAGGTTCGACGAACCCACCGTCGCGATCGCGCCCTGCGGACCGTCGAACACCGCCACCTTGGCGTGCAGGAAGCTCGGCTCGTACTCGATGATCTCGATGCCGGCGGCGAGCATCACGCCATACATGGCGCGGCTGGTGTGATGCTGCATGAAGTATTCGTAGCGGCCTTGCAGCAGCAGCGTGATCTTCACGCCGCGCTTGGCCGCCTTCAGCAGCCCCCGCTGCAGCGCGACACCCGGAACGAAGTAGGCGTTGGCGATCAGGATCTCGCTCCTCGCCTGCGCGATCGCGTATCGATAGAAGTGCTCGATGCGCTTGCGAAAGCGCAGGTTGTCGCGCAGCACGAGTCCGGCCAGCAGGCCGCGGCCTGCCCGGTTCGCCGCATGCGCACTCGCGTCGAAATCGCCGGCACCGATCTCGGGATCGCTCATGTCGGTGCCGGCGCTCGCGGCGTTGCGCACCGCTTCGAGTGCTTCGCTGAAGTCGTAGGTTCGCGCCTCACGCGTCACCTGCAGGCGCAGCCACAGACGCGCCATCGTTTCGTGCGCATCGGCCACCAGCGGACCCGTCACGCGCACCGCGAAGTCGAAGCGGGGCTCGGCGAGCTTGCCGTGGGTCGGATCGAGGTAGTCGTCGAGCAGGTTGATGCCGCCGCAGAAGGCGACGCGACCGTCGATCACGGTCAGCTTGCGGTGCATGCGACGCCAGCGCTTGGGCATCAGCAGGCGCCAGCCGTGGGCGGGGTTGAAGACACGCCAGTGCAGGCCGGCGGCGCTCCAGCGCGCCTGCCATTCGGACGGGATGTCGCCCGTGCCGACGCCGTCGACGACGACGCGCACCGTCACCTTGCGCGCCGCGGCGCGCTCCAGCGCCTCCGCGACCTGCAGCGGCGACCCTGCAAATTCGAAGATGTAGGTCTCGACCAGCACCTCGGCGCGCGCCTTGTCGATCGCATCGACCATCGCGGCGAACAGCGCTTCGCCACCCTTGATCAGCCCGATCTCGTGATCGGGTCGCAGCGCCCGCGTGGCCGAGGCGTCGCGTTTCGATTCGGCCATGGACGGCTGAAGCCTCTCCTAGAGCAGCGCGAGTTCGGCGACGAGCGGCAGGTGGTCCGACATGCGCGCCCACGCCGTGCCGCGCGGCACCGACGTCGCCAGGCAGCGAAAGCCGCGCACATAGATGCGGTCCATCGAGAACAGCGGAATGCGCGAGGGAAAGGTGTTGAAGCGCGCCGGTGGATCGCCGGGAACGCAGGCGCGCACCAGCGAGCACGCTTTCATCAGCTCGTCGAGGCGGCCGCCCCAGTCGTTGAAGTCGCCGCCGACGATCACCGTCTCGCCCTTGGGCACATTCGCTTCGATGAACTCGCCGAGCCGTTGCGCCTGGCGCACCCGGCTGGCGTGGATGAGGCCGAAGTGGGCGACGATCGAGTGCACCGTCGTGCCGTTCCACTCGACCGGCACGTGCAGCAGGCCACGCTGCTCGAAGCGGTGGTCGGAGACGTCGTGATGGCCGATGCTGCCCAGCGGCCAGCGCGAGAGCAAGGCGTTGCCGTGCTCGCCGTCGCGCGTCACCGCGTTGGTGCGATAGGCGGCCTCGTAGCCTTCGGGCGCAAGGTAGTCGGCCTGCGGCACTTTCGGCCAGCCGATCTTGGTATCGGGAAACTGGCGCGCCTCGGCGCGGTTCATGCGCCGCACTTCCTGCAGGAAGACGAGGTCGGTATCGAGCGCCTCGATGCCGAGCACGAGGTTGTGGATCTCGAGCCGCTTTCTCGGGCCCAGGCCGCGCACGCCCTTGTGGATGTTGTACGTGGCGACGCGCAGGTTGCTGCTCGACATCGTGGTCGGGGCGTGGTGACGCATCTCGGCGGCAATGTCCAGTCGGTTGAAGGTTCAGGAGAGAAATCGCGGCAGGCGCAGGATCGCCTCGGCATTCGAGGGCGACGAGCACTTCTCGGCCGCGGCGCGCCAGTCGAGCCACTCGAAGCGCAGATGCTCGCGCGGCGCCAGGCGCACCGGCGTCTCGCGCGACACGCGAAGGCCGAAGACGTGCTCGGTGTTCTGGCTCACGCCGGGAGCATAGCGATGCTGCCACTGCGGATAGATGTCGTACACGTTCTGCATCGCCCAGTCGCGCAGGCAATTCGCGTGCGCGGTCGCCGGGCGGATCTCGATGCCGGTCTCCTCTTCGACTTCGCGCCGGCAGGTTTCCGCCAGCGGCTCGTCGAGCTGGTCCTTCGAGCCGGTCACGCTCTGCCAGAACCCCGGCTGGTCGGCCCGCTCGAGCAAGAGCACTTCGAGCCCGGCCGTGTGGATGACGACGAGGACGGACTCGGGAATCTTGAACCGTCGCTCGCCGGGCATGTCACGCCTGCGTCGCCTGCGTGCTTCTCAGCCGGATGTGCAGCTCGCGCAACTGCTTCTCGTCGACCGGGCCCGGCGCGTTGGTGAGCAGGTCCTGCGCGCGCTGCGTCTTCGGGAAGGCGATCACGTCGCGCAGCGACTCGGCCTTGACCAGCAGCATCACGAAGCGATCGAGGCCGATCGCGATGCCGCCGTGCGGCGGCGCGCCGTACTGCAGGGCGTCGAGCAGGAAGCCGAACTTCGACTGCGCTTCCTCGGCATCGATCTTGAGCGCGCGGAACACCTTGCTCTGCACGTCTTCCTTGTGGATACGAACCGAGCCGCCGCCGAGCTCGATGCCGTTGAGCACCACGTCGTA
>JBDTNU010000289.1:0-5256 GCA_039933535.1 Caldimonas sp.
GTCATCGCACCGACACCGCGGTCCGATACGATTGCCGCGATGCAGCCATTCAAATCGGTTTCGTATGCAGCCGTGCCCCCAGGTCCTCGCCTGATCGTGCTCGGCGCCGTCCACGGCAACGAGACCTGCGGCACGCGCGCGATCGAGCGCGTGATCGGCGAGATCGATGCCGGGACGCTGCGCCTTTCCGCCGGACAGGTGACGCTGGTGCCCGTCACCAACCCGCTCGCCTACGCCAACCATCGTCGCGCCGGCGACCGCAACCTGAACCGCAAGCTCGCACCAACCGATGCACCGCACGAATTCGAAGACCATGTAGCCAACTGGCTGTGCCCGCTGCTTGCGGCGCACGAGGTGCTGCTCGACCTTCATTCCTTCACCGCGCCGGGCACGCCCTTCGTGTTCATGGGTCCGGCCGACAACAGCGGTTCGCTCGAGCCCTTCGGCCAGGCGGCGCGCGAAGAGGGATTGGCCGTCCGCCTGGGCGTGGGCCGCGCGGTCGATGGCTGGTTGGAAACGTATGCGGCAGGCGTGGCTCGGCGCCGGGAGATGGCCGCGTCATTCCCCGAAGCGACGCTCGACCTCGATCCGCGCTATGGCATCGGCACCACCGAGTTCATGCGCTCGACCGGTGGCTGCGCGGTCACGCTCGAGTGCGGCCAGCACGACGACGTCGAGGCGCCTGCGATCGCCTATCGGGCGATCCTCAACACGCTCGCCCACCTCGGCCTCGTCGACGCGCCCGACCCGCCGCCGCCGCCGAGCGTCGAGTGCCTGAGCCTGTGCGAGGTGATCGACAAGCTGCACCCCGGAGACTCGTTCGTGCAGACCTGGCGCAGCTTCGACGCGGTGGCCCAGGGCCAGGCGATCGGCACGCGGCACGACGGCAGCGCCATCGTCGCGCCGTTCAGCGGCTACGTCGTGTTCCCGAACCCCGGCGCCGAGGCCGGACACGAGTGGTTCTATCTCGCCAGGCCGAGCGCGCGCCTTTCGTGAGAAGCCCAAATGGCGTGCGAGCAGCGCCGCTTCGCGGGCAAAATATGCGCTTCGCCAACGCGTTTCCGAGGCACCCGTGAGAGACCGAAGAAAAGAACTGCGGCCGGCCACGCGCCTTCAGGTGATCAGCGTCGCGGGAGGCCTTTCCGGCGTTCCCGCCGCCGAGCTCGAACGCGCGTTGACGTCTCTGTACGTGTCCCAGCCCTTGCGCTGGCAGACGTTCATGGACGAAGCCCAGGTGCTGTTCGACGCGGTCAACGAAGACCACAGCGGCTTCGCGGAAACGATCGGCCCGGGCGAAAACTAGCGCGTCGCCCGGAAATCTTTTTTTCGGGCAGGGCCGTTGATAAGCCTGTGCATAAGCTGAGCGCAAGCCGTTGACAGCCGCTTGCAGGCCGGCCGGCCGGTCGTCTGCCCGCTTTTTCGGCAGGGCTGATTCCGGTTGGATTTCGGTGCCGAGCGGGCTTTGCGAAGCCGGCCGACGCCGCTAAGCTTTTGTCGATGCACTCCATCGCCTCCGACGAACCTCACGTACGCGGCCGGGTGCTGACGGTCGACGATTCGCCCGTGATGCGGGTGCTGGTCACGGCATCGCTCGAAGCGCTGGGCTACAGCGTCGAGGCCGTCGACAGCGGCTATGCCGCGCTCGAGGCCTCACGACTGGAAACATTCGACGCCGTCATTCTCGACGTCGACATGCCCGGCATGGACGGCCTCGCTCTGGGTCGCGCTCTGCGTGGCGATCCAAAGACCTGCACGTCGATGATCGCCATGCACACCAGTCTCGAAGAAGCCGACGTGCGCACCGGCTTCGACGGCTACGACGTCTTCCTGCCCAAGCCCTGTGAAGCCGGTCTGCTGGGCGAGGCCGTCGACCGCATGGTGCGCGAGCATCGCCGTCGTTGCGAAAGCCCGGCGCAGTAGCCCGCTCTTCGCCGCTAGAGGCCGTGTTCCGCGGCGATGTGAAATGGCGTCATGCTGCCAACGAAAAAGGTCGGCGCGGTCAGTTGCAGCAAGGCGCCGCCACGCTGGCCGTAACGCTTGACCCACGAGGTCGCGAGCCCGAATTCGTTGACCGCGAGCACGATGCTCACCTCCGCCGGCGCGATGGCCCCCGTGCCCACCTGCTGGCCGCGCAGTCCCCAGGCCCGGCCCTCGGCGGTCGCGTTGGCGACGTGATAACCGCGTTCGTTCTCGAGCGGCGGATAGTGAAGGCCGAGAACCGTCTCCGCGTTGGCCGGCTCGAGGTCGACCAGCGCGCCGGTGCCGGCTTCGTACTTGAAGGCCACGGGGTTGCTGCCGAGAAAGACGATCCTGCCGCCTGCTTCGAGGAAGCGGCGCAGCAGCGACGTGGCATCGGCCGGTGCCATCGATCCAGGTGGAATCCGATTGGCTGCGAACACCACCACGCTGCGTCCGCCCTTGTCGACCTGCGCATTCATGAGCTCGACAAGCTGCGCGCCGTCCACGCGCTTGTAGCCTGCGCCTTCGAATTAACCCCGGATCGCGACATCGATGTCGTTGCGAAACCAGTTGAAGGCGTCGCCGGCCTGCCTGGCATCCCAATAGACGAAGCGCTGCAGCGTTGTTGGCGCGGCCTCGATCGTGTCGGACACGTCGAGGGCGTACAGCGTGCCTTCGTCCGAGCTGGCGTAGACCACGTGGCCGGCGACGACCGGCGTGGAAAATGCGCGATCGCCGAGCGGAAATCGCCACAGCTCGGTGCCCGCGGTCTTGTCGACGGCGTAGAGCGCCCCGGAGAAATCGCTGACGAGCAAGACGCTGCCGGCGATCGTCGGCGACGAGAACACGGCGCTCATGGTCGCGAAGCGCCAGCGTTCGACGCCGGTCTGCAGATCGGCCGATTGAACGACCGCGGCGCTGCCGCTGCCGATGTACACGCGGCCGTTCTCGATGGCCGTGGAGAGAATCCATGAGCTGCCGTCGTGCGTCGTCTTCCACTTCTGCGCACCGGTGGCGAGATCGAGCCCGTAGGCGAAGCCGTCGCGGCCGCCGATCGCGACCACGCCACCGTCGATCGCGGCCGAGCCGAACACCGAGGTCGTGTCGTTCTCCTTGTCGGCGAAGGTTCGCGCGGCACCGTCGGTCGCGAACTTCCATCGCGGCGCGCCGCTGCCGCCGTCGAGCGCGATGACGTGGCCGCTCATCGTGCCGAAGACCACCGCAGCGTCGCTGACGGCCGGCGTGGAGCGGACCCGCGCGCCCGCGTCGAAGCTCCACGCGATGCGGCCAGTGCGCGGGTCGACGGCCCGCACGTGGCCGTCGCCGCTGCCGACGTAGAGCGTTCCGTCGTAGGCCACCGGTGACGACGTGTAGAAGTCCCAGTAGTTCTTGTGGCCGAGATCCTTGCCGAGATCGATCGTCCAGCGGCTCGACCCGTTGGCGGCAGAAAGCGCGTGGAGCCTGCCGTCGCGGCTGGTGATGAAGACCGTGCCGCCGGCGACGCACGGCGAGGCGTCGATGCCGGCGCCGAGCGCGGCGCGCCAGCGCTCGCGGCCGCTCATGGCGTCGAGCGCATAGAGCCAGCCGTCGGCGCTGCCGACGTACAGGCTGCCGTCCGCGACGGCGGGCGTGCTGCGGATCGGGCCGGCGGCGCTGAAGGTGAAGCGCACGCCGACCAGGTGGCGCGGCGACACGCGTCGTACACGCCGGTGAGCTGCGGGTTACCCTTGAACATCGCGGGCGCCGATGGCCCGGCCAGCGCATGCAGCCCGGGCCCGATCCAGCCGGCGACGGTCAGGAACGAGGCAAAGGCAAGCCGCAGCGCGGCCGGGCGCAGTCGATTCATGGGCAGAGCTCCGCGAAGGCGCGGCGATGGTCAGTGATCGCGCGTCGTCTCGCAATGCACATTCGCGACCGCGCTTGCACTTTTGCGCTGGCGACGAAAGGTTCCGGGTGTCATGCCCATGTGCCGCTGGAAGACGCGGCTGAAATAGGAAGCGTCCGAGAACTCGAGCCGCTCGGCGATCGCCGCAGCGGAGAGCTGGGTTTGCAACAGCAATCGCCGCGACGCGAGCAGCACGTGCTGCTGGATGAGCTCGCCCGCGGTGCGACCGAAGGCGCTGCGCAGGCAGCGGTTCAAGGTGCGCGTCGTCGTCTCCAGCTTCCCGGCATAGGCGGCAACGCCTTCGCCCATCCGCGCGTCGCTCGCGAGCAGCTGCGCGAATCGCGCGGCGAGCTGCAAAGAAGGGTCGGCCTCGCCGACCCGCGCGGAGCGGCCTGCCCGCTGCAACATCATAAGCAGCCGGTAGGTGTCGGCGCGCAGCAGGTGGCTGCTGTCGCTGCGCGGCGTGCGCAGCTCGTCGGCCATCGCGCCGACAAGATCGACGCACGCGTCGAAGCTCTTGCGCGTCAGGGCGATCGAACGATCGGCCGCGGCACAGGCGATCGCCGGAACGCTTTCAACGAAGCACGGATCGGCAAAGAAGCCGTCGAGGAAATCGGCCTCGAAGAAGGCGAGCCATCCTTCGAGCTGCGCGTTCTCCAGTCGCCAGCGCCTCGTCTCCTGCGGCCGGGTCAGGCAAAGCCGGTACGGCGCCACATCGAGCGCGGCGCCGTCGAGCTCGAGTCGACCGCGGCCCGAGGTGACGAGCGCGATCTCGTAAAAGCCGAGCCGATGCGGCAAGGGCTTCTTGATGAAGCCAGGGATCGAGCCGATGGCGCAGGCGTCGACCTGGAGCGGAAGGCCGTACTTGCTCCGGTCGAACGCGATGGGCCGGACCACCGTGCGATCGTTGTCGAAAGCGTTTCTCAAGCGGGAAACTCTACATCCCGGAGGGAAGAGGACCAACATGCCGCGTCGCCGTGCCCGACGACGGTGGTGACCTGCCTTTCAAGGGTGGTACAAGTGCGACCCGACAACCAACCAGAGGTGAACATGAGCGCTGACAAGGACCGTGGCATTCGCAGGCAGAAACAGAAGCGTGCGAAAGAGCAGAAGAAGCTGGCCCGGCAGCAGCATCCCGCGGGCGGCCAGGGCAGCGCGGCGGCTCAAGCGACGAAGCCGCAGGCTGCATAGCCCGCGCCGATCGCGAGTTCGTGGATCGGGAGACACAGGCGGTCAAGCCCCAACAAGTGAAACGGTTCACGGTTTGCGAAAGCGCCGGCACGAGCGGCTCACGCCGACGGCGGCCGCCGACTACAGTTTGTTTCCACGTTGCTCACGGGGTCGGCGTCGATGTCGGACATACGGATCATTGCGGTGTCGCTCGAGGGCGGCGAGCACCTGCAGCACATCAC
>JBDTNU010000290.1:0-5251 GCA_039933535.1 Caldimonas sp.
GCGCCGAGCGCCTTGAGGTGCAGCACCTTCTCGGTCGACATCTTGTCGGGCACGACCAGAACGACGCGGTAGCCCTTGGCCCGTGCCACCAGCGCCAGGCCGAGGCCGGTGTTGCCGGCGGTCGCCTCGACGACCGTGCCGCCGGCGCGCAATCGGCCGTCGCGTTCGGCCGCGTCGATCATCGACAGGCCGACCCGGTCCTTGATCGAGCCGCCCGGGTTCTGCGACTCGAGCTTGAGGAACAGCGCGCACGGCCCGGTGTCGAGCCGCGTCACACGCACCAGCGGCGTGTTGCCGATCAGCGCGAGAACGGCGGGGGTGTTGCTGTCGGTGGTCATTCGAGACGGGCGCGTCGCTTGTCGATCATCGCCAGCTTATGCCTACACGCTCGCTCGCCGACCTCAGCCGTGAAGAAGCCCCGCTGCCAGCACGCCGGCGATGCAGATCGCCTCGTCTTCGTCGCCGCTGCCGCCCGACGCGCCGATCGCGCCGAGCACCAGGCCAGTGGCGTCCTTGATCAACACGGCGCCGGTCTGCGGCAGGAAACGTCCATTCGCAGTCGCAGCAAGCGTGACGAAGAAGTTCGGGTTGTCCTTGGCGCGTGCGGCAAGCGTCCGGCTCGAAGCACCCATGCCGACGGCCGCCCAGGCCTTGCCGGTCGCGACGTCGATGCGAAACATGCTTGCGCCGTCTTCGCGTTGCGCCGCCTTGAGATGGCCGGCATCATCGAGCACCACGACCGCCATCGGCTTGTAGCCGGCTCGGTGCGAAGCCTCGAGGGCAGCGCCGATCATGGCGCTGGCCTGGGCGAGAGTGAGGCTGGTCATCGCGGCCCCTACACGGGCGGCGTGGAGCCGTCGCCGCCGACCGCGACGCGCACGATGACAAGCGCGGCGAACATAAGCTGCTTCATCTGAACCCTCCAACCATTCGCGGACAACCAACCCGAAACGATGACAGCGCGTATCGGGCGAGCACCGGAGTCACAAAGATTATGTGTCTGCCGATCCGGCCGAACGGTCGAGGTCGGCAGCGGCCGAAGCCGGCCGCGTCGGGCAAGAGACAATCGCGGCCACTCTTTCCGAGCCGCGACCCCGCATCGAGACATGCCCTGGCATTCGCCCTTCTCTCGTCCACCCAGTCATGCCAGCCTGGCAAAGCGTCTGCGCAAGCTCGATCACGTCTTCAAGATCGACGCGCTCCGTGCGGAAGGACTGGGTCCGGGCCAGGTCATCTCCTACTACGAAGAGTGCTCGCCTGCCTACCGCAAGCATCACTCGTCGGAAGGCGCGATGCACCTTGCGCTCAGTCAGGGGAGCCGGTTTCACCCGAAGGGCTTCCAGGGCCAGCTGCAGCGCATCGCGAAGAACTGGCAAGCAGACGCCCCGCAAGACGTGCTCGAGCTTGGCTTCGGCCAGGGTTTCAATCTCGCCCACCTGGCCGCAACGTATCCCGGCGTCCGGTTCGCGGGCATCGACCTCACACCCGCCCATCACGAGCTGGCCACGCGGCGCTTCGACGCGGCGGGGCTGAAAAACATCGCACTCACCCGGGGCAGCTTTCAGCAGATGCCCTACGCCGACGACAGCTTCGACCACGCCTTCGCCATCGAGGCCTTTTGCTACGCAAGCGACCTGCGACAGGCCTGCGCCGAAATATCGCGTGTGCTGCGCCCCGGCGGCACTTTCACGCTGTTCGACGGCTACCTGCTGCGCAGGCCGGAGACGTTTTCAGCCGACGAAGCGCTGGCTGCCGAGCTGGTGGCCAAGGGTGTGGCCCTCGAGAGCTTCCAGGTCGTCGACGAAGTCCTGGCCGAAGCGCGCCGGGCCGGGCTTCAGGATCGAGGCGTCACAGCGTTCGACGCTGAAATCCTGCCCAACCTTCGCAAGCTCGAAAGGCTGACCGGCGCCGTGATCCGGTTCCCCTGGCTGGGCCGGCGCGCGCTGGCGCGACGCTCGCCCATGCGTGGCCGCAACGTGCTGACCGGCTATCTCA
Organism: Caldimonas sp.; assembly: GCA_039933535.1. Taxonomy (GTDB): domain Bacteria; phylum Pseudomonadota; class Gammaproteobacteria; order Burkholderiales; family Burkholderiaceae_C; genus Schlegelella_A. The sequence continues at coordinate 1,996 of JBDTNU010000290.1, forward strand.
TGCACTCCACCGTCTCCCTCGGCGTGACGGTGTATCGGGAAATCGTGCTTCAGAAACAGGCCTGAGCCTGGCGATCCGCGATAAATTCCCTCGCACGCCGGAAAAGTCGGCCTTTATGTTCGCTAGCGCACGGAAAGAGAGTCCCCCTCGTTTCAGCATGGCCGGACCTTCTTCACTCGAAGTCGTGCTCGTGCAAATCGCTCACAAGTCGAAGGTTTTGTTGTCATCGTTCCAGGTGCTTCTGGTCGACGACTGCCGGTTTCAGCGCGTGCTGACAGAAATTCTGCTCGGGCGACTGGGCATCACGCCGACCATCGCCTCGGGCGGCGACGAAGCGATCTGTCTGGACGGTCATCGGGATTTCGACCTCATCCTGATGGACATCCAGATGCCGGGAATGGACGGCTTCGAGACGACCCGGCGAATCCGCGAGGCCCAGGCCCGGCGCGAACGTCCTCGGCGGGTGCCCGTCATTGCCTACACGGCGTGCCAAATGCCGCTCGACGCCGAGCTGATGAGGCGAAGCGGCATGAACGACGCAATTCAGAAGCCATGCAGCGCGACGACCATGCGCGACTGTCTCCTGCACTGGTGTCCAGACACGGTCTCTTCTTCGATTCGCCGGGTGAAGAGCGACGCTCATGCATAGGCGCGCCAGCGCACAGGCATAGGAGCGCCAGCGCACAGACGCGACCGCGATCGACGGGTATGGTGCGTGGATGCTTGTCGTGCCGCTTCGATTTCTCTTTGAGCCCGCCGCGAAGGCCTCGTTCGCTCAAGCCCCGACTCCGAGCGGGATCCGGGGCTGGAGCACGTCATCGTTCGGAACCGCCGCCGATACATCGCCACTGGAACTGCGCGACCTGAGTGATCACCTTGGCCTTTGCCGTCGATCGAGCGGCAGGTTCTTCCCGGCGCTCTGCCTCTCGGACAGGATGAACAGCTTCCTGGCACCGCGCTTCATCACGACACTGGCCGTGATTGCCCTGATCGCAGCGGCAGTGTTTCTCGCGCTCTAAAGTCGGATCGGCGGGCGCGCCCGCTCGAAGGCTTCGACCCATTCGCGAAGGCGCGCGGCGATCTGCGCCACCGCTGCCGTTCGCGTCAGAGTCCGCGCCCGATGGCCGGCCACGGCGTCCCAGAACACGGCACGGCCGACAGCGAAGCCAACGAAGCCTTCGACGCCCGCTGCGATGCCGAGCCAGTCGTGCATCTGCGCGTCGCTGGCCGCATCGACGAGAACAACACATCCGACCGAATCGCGCCCGTCGTGGCGCGCTGCTTCGACGATGCGCTCGCAGTCGCCGCGCAGCGTCAGCCCTTCGACGGCCCAAACGTCCGGCTCGACGCCGGCGTTCTGCAAGACGCGAATGGCCCGTTGCAGCAACCCCGGTCGCAGGTCTCGCGCATAGGCGGCCGCATCGCCGTTCGCGTGCCGCATCTGCACCTCCGTCGCCGGCACCAGCAGCTCGACGATCAAGCGACGCCCGCTCTGACGGCAATAGCTCGAGAGTTCTTGCAGGCGCACACTCTCGCGCTTGTCGAGCGCCGGATCGCCTTCCGGGTTGTAGCGCACCACGACCTTCGCATAGGTCGGGTCGATCGCGTCGATTCGATGGGCGAAGTCGGCGCCGTACTCGAACTCGAACTCATCTGATCCGCTTTGCTCCACCGAGAGCGCGGTGAGAAACCCGCGTCGCCTGGCATCGCCCAGCACCGCGGCGCCGAACTCCTCGTCGACGAGGATGGCGGCGAACTTCCTCGGCACGCCATCCCTGAGGGCGCGCTTGAAGCCTTTGTAGACCAGCTCCTTGCTGTCGCTGACCTCCGCCCTCTGCTGCGCCGTGAGCGGCGAGCTGAAATCGAACATGCCGGTCGTCAAGGAGTGCCGGTGGTCGAAGCACAGCAGGTACAGCGACCGGTTCGTTGTCATGAGCAGTACCTTACTCGTCCGAGCCTTCGCTGCTGTGCGTCATCAGCTTCTTCGCGCGGGCCACGACGTTGTCGACGGTGAAGCCGTACTCTGCGAGAAGCACGTCGGCGGGCGCCGAGGCGCCGAACCGGTCGATGCCGATCATGTCGCCGCCATCGCCGATATAGCGATGCCAGCCCTGCTCGACGCCGAGCTCGACGGCCAGCCTCGACTTCACGTCCGGCGGCAGCACTTCGTCGCGATAGCTCTGGGGCTGGGCATCGAAGAGATCCCAGCTCGGCATCGATACGCAGCGGACCGCCATTCCTTCCTTGCGAAGGCGATCTGCCGCGGCGAGGATCAGGCCGACCTCGGAGCCGCTCGCGATCAGGATCAGCGAGGGCGCGCCGCCTTCGGCGTCGCTCAGCACGTAAGCACCTTTGCGTAGACCTTCCGCGCTCGCGTAGCGCGTGCGATCGAGCGTGGCGATGTCCTGTCGCGACAGCACCAGCAGCACCGGACGATCGCGCGTCTCGACCGCGACCCTCCACGCCACCGCCGTCTCGTTGGCGTCGCCCGGGCGAATCAGCGTGAGCTTCGGAATAGCGCGCAGGCTGGCGAGCTGCTCGATCGGCTGGTGCGTCGGCCCGTCTTCGCCGAGCGCGAGGCTGTCGTGCGTGAAGGCGTGGACGACGTGCAGACCCATCAACGCGGCGAGGCGGATCGCCGGCCGCATGTAGTCGGAGAAGATGAGAAAGGTCGAGCCGTAGCCGATGAAGCCGCCATGCGCGGCGAGCCCGTTGACGATCGCGCCCATCGCGTGCTCGCGCACGCCGAAGTGGACGTTGCGGCCGGCGTAGCTCCAGCCGCTCGAGTCCGAGCCTTCGCTGTCTTCGCCCGGCAGCAGCAGCGGATTGAAGTCCCCCTGGCCCTTCAGCTCGGTGTGCGTGGACGGGTCGAGGTCGGCCGATCCGCCGACGAGCGCCGGCAGCTTCGGCGCGATCGCGTTCATCGCCTTGCCGCCGGCGACGCGCGTCGCCATGCCCTTGGCGTCGGCGGGAAACACGGGGACGTCGGCGTCCCAGCCGCTCGGCAGCTCGGCCTTCAGGCGTGATTCGAGCTCCTTGGCCAAGTCGGGAAACGCGCTCCGGTAGGCCGCCATCCGGTCGTTCCATTTCGACTCTAGCGTCGCGCCGCGGTCGAGCGCTTCGCGAAATCGCGCCAGTGCCCGCCCGGGCACTAGGAACGGCGGCTCGGCCGGCCAGCCGAGCCTGGCCTTGGTCTTCGCCACGTCGGCGACGCCGAGCGGCGAGCCGTGTGCCTTGAAGCTGTCCTGCTCGGGCG
>JBDTNU010000291.1:0-5250 GCA_039933535.1 Caldimonas sp.
TCCGCTCGACGAGCGTGGCTTCCTCGCCGCGGGGCCCGGCGGCATCGGCTTCGCGGACCTTCGCGAGTGCCTCCTTGTAGCGCCCTGCCTTGATCATGTCTTGCGCGGCCTGCAAAGGCTTGCCGACTTCGGGCCGAAGCGCTTGTGCGAGCGAAGGCGCCGCAGCGGCGAAGCCGAGACACAGCAGCGCCGCCGCGACGAGCGTGCGAAGGCTACTTGACGAACTGTTCATTGCCGACCATTCCGAGCTTGGTCACGCCGAGCCGCTGCGCCGACGCGAGGACGGCAGCGACCGACTTGTATTCGACCAGCTTGTTCGGCCGGATATGGACCTCGGGCTGGTCTGCCTGGGCGGCGGCCTGGGACAGCCGCGTTTCGAGCACGCCGCGATTGACGACCGGCTCGCCGTTCCAGAGAACGGTACCGTCGAAGTCGATGTCGATCGTCACCACGACCGGCTCCTTCAACGGCGGGGGCGGCTTGCCGACCGGCATGTTGAGGTTGACCGAATGGAGCTGCACCGGGATCGTGATGATGAGCATGATGATCAACACCAGCATCACGTCGATCAGCGGCGTGGTGTTGATGTCCATCATCACGTCGGGATCGCCGCCGCTGTTGGAGCCTACGTTCATTGCCATGGTGAGCCTCGTTCAGCCTTTGGGCGGCGGTTCGGTGATGAAGCTCACCTTCTGGATCGACGCGCGGGTGCACTGGAATAGCACGCGGCCGATCGATTCGTAGCGCGCCTTCTCGTCGCCGCGGATGTGCACCTCGGGTTGAGGCGTCAGCACGGCGACCTTCGAGAGCCGGGTGAACAGCGCATCGGTGTCCGGCACAAGGGTCTGGTTCCAGAAGATGTCGCCGTCCTTGTTGACCGAGATCTCGATGTTCTCAGGCTTGGTCTGCCGGGCGATGTTGGTTTCCTTGGGCAGGCTGACCGCCACCGTGTGGGTAACCACGGGAATGGTGATCAGGAAAATGATCAGCAGCACCAGCATCACGTCGACGAGCGGCGTGGTGTTGATCGTGGAGACGACTTCGTCTTCCTCGCTGCTCGAACCGACGTTCATGGCCATGGCGGGCTCCGGCGTCCGGTTCTCAGCGAGCGCTCGTTGCGCCCATCCGCGCGCCCATCAGCACACCGTGCAGATCCGCGCCGAAGCGGCGCACCGATTCCATGGTCACCTTGTTGCGGCGAACCAGCCAGTTGTAGCCGAGCACCGCCGGCACGGCAACGAACAGGCCGAAGGCCGTCATGATCAGCGCCTCGCCGACCGGGCCGGCCACCTTGTCGATCGACGCCTGGCCGGCGATGCCGATGGCCGTCAGCGCGTTATAGATGCCCCAGACCGTGCCGAACAGGCCAATGAAGGGCGCCGTCGATCCGACCGTGGCAAGGAAGGCCAGGCCGTCCTGAAGGCGGCTGTTCACGTCGTCGAGGCTGCGCTGGACGTTCATCGAGACCCAGGAATTGTGGTCGATGTTCTCGGTGAGCGCGCCTTCGTGGTGTTCGCTTGCATCGAGTCCCGAATCGGCGATGAAGCGGAATGCCGAGCCGGCCTTGAGGCCCTTGGCGGCCTCGCCGATGGTCTTGGCCTTGAAGAACTTGCCGGACACCTTCTTGGCCTCGCTCGAGAGCTGCAGGCTCTCGTAGAGCTTGGTGACCAGGATGTACCAGCTGCCCATGCTCATCAGTGTCAGGATGAGGAGCGTGCCGCGCGCGACCCAGTCGCCCGAAGAAATGGTGTGACCGAGGCTGTACGGATTCTCGACCGTTTCCTTCGAGACCGGAGCGGCCGCCATCGGCGCAGCGATCGCATCGGAAGCAACCGCTGCGGGCTCCACTGCTGCTGGGGCCGATGCGGCATCTGCACCGGAAGCGGACTGCGCCGCGGCCGGCACAGTGGCGAAGATCGCAAAGAATCCGCAGGCCAGGGCCGCCAAAGCATGGTTGAGTCGCGTTGTCATGTTTTCTCCGAAATGGATTTGAGAAGGATCACGAGCGCCCGGCGCTCGTGCCCACTACTCTTTGATGGTGAAGTTGAACTCTTGCTCGGCCGTGATGTCCTGATCCACATGCGAGCAGTTGTACTGCGACATGGCGGATCGGACGGCCGAGTCGTACAGGCCGCGCGGACGCGATTCCAGTATGTCGACGCTGACGACTTTGCCGCCACGGATCGTCGCTCGCGCTCTCACGAAGCCATTGATGCTTTCGGCCAGAGCCTTGCGCGGGATGGTCGGCTGGACCATCGTCGGACATGCAACGCCGATCTTGGCGGGCGCAGCCGGCGGCGGCGGCGCCGGCGCGGCGGCAACCACCGGCGGCGGCGCTGGTGCGATCACAACCGGTGCGGGCGGCGGCGTCGGTGTCGTGGCAACGATCGTCGGCGCGGGTGGCGGCGTCGCGATCTGGATTTCCGGCGGCGGGATGAAGGGCGGCGGCGGCGCTTCCAGCTTCGGAGGCGGAGGCAGAACGACTTCAGGCGGCGGCGGCGGCTTCTTGATCTCCTCGATCACCTTGGTTTCGATCGGCGCGCGAACCACGTCGATGACGCGCTTCGCGAGCCCGGTGACCAGGGCGTAGACGACGAGAACGTGAAACAGGACGACGACGGCGATGCCGATGACATGGCGGCGAGGATCGGCCTGCCGCTGAGCGAAATTCATGAACCGGGATCTCCAGACGTGAGTTGCGCTACCGGAGGTCTTCGGTCGGGGTAACCGCCCGAGGACCGCTCGATGAAGTCTGCCAGTAGAAAACAGACCTCGGCCAAGAGTGTGACGTTTTGACGAATCCGCGATTCTAGTGGCGTCCGGGCCGACGCTCGGCAAGGTGCCGAAGCGGACTCGCCGTGGGACACGGACTACACGCAAGCACGCGCGAGCGCCGCCTACGAAAAAGCCCGCAGGGACGACCCTGCGGGCTTTCGCTTTCAGCCTCGCTCAGCTCAACTCAGAACGAGTAGGTGCCGCGCGCGTAGTAGGCGCGGCCCGTGGCATCGGCGAAGCGCGGGTCATAGCCCACCTGGAACGTCGCCGCCTGGTTCGAGAACGGTGCATTCCGGTCGAACACGTTCTTCGCGCCGACGGTGAGCGCGACCGCCTTGGTCGGCTGCCATGTACCGTAGACATCGAAGGTCGTGTAGCTCGACACGTGATTGCTGGGGTCCTGGTCGGCATAGCCGCTCTTGTAGTGACCCGCGATGCCGGCGCCCCATGAACCGAAGGTCCAGTTCGCGTTGAGGCCCGTCTGCCAGCGGAAGATCGGCGTGCCGCCCGAGACCACTGCGTTGCCCTGGTAGGTGCCGACGTTGTTGAAGAATGCGCCGCCGAGCTCGTTCTGGTAGTCGTACTTGTAGATGTACGTGCTGTTGAATCCGAACGTGAAGTTGCCAGCACTCGTGGTACGCAGGCGATAGTTGCCGCTCAGGTCTATACCGCTGGTGCGGATCTCGCCCAGGTTGTCCAGGGTGTCGAGGATGTAGCCGCAGTTGGTGGGATTCCCGGGAGCCAGCGGAAAGCCGGGGCAAAGCGAACCATCGGTCGACAACGATCCGTCAGGTGCCCGGACGAACAGGTTCGCAAACTTGGTGGGGTCGGCGAAGATCGTGTCGTCGGTCAGCGCACCGATCTGCTGGCGCAGCTTGATCCACCAGAAATCGACGCCGAGGCTGAGGTCGGTCATCGGCTCGAACACCAGGCCGAAGGTCAGGTTCTTCGACTTTTCCGGCTTCAAGGTCTTGTTGCCGCCGGCCAGGGACATGAACTGGACGTCGCAGTTTTCGGAGGCCGGCAGGTTGCCCGAATCACCACCCGGGCAGCGGATCGGGTCGTCGTGATTGTTGGCCGTGTTCGTGAAGGTCGGCGGCGCGTTCAAGTCGAACAACGAAGGCGCGCGGAACCCTGTCGAATACGAGCCGCGAACCAGCAGTTGTTGCATCGGCTGGTAGCGGAAGCCGACCTTCGGGTTGGTCGTGCTGCCAGCATCGCTGTACCGGTCGTAGCGCAGCGAGGCGGTGACGTCGAGTTGCTTGAAGATCGGAACGTTGAGTTCGGTGAAGACGCCGGCGACATTGCGCTGGCCGTGGCTGTCGGTGCCCGGGTCGAAGCCCGTGCTCGAGATCACCAGCGTATCGAACGGCGGGTTGCCGACGAAGCGGAAGTTCTCGTGGCGGAACTCGGTGCCGACCGCGATGGCCGCCGGGCGACCGGCGCCAGTCCAGTCGCCAATCTCGCGGCTCACCTGTCCGTCCACCGAATAGACCTGGCCGCGACCGGTGAACAGTACGCCATTGGCGGCAGCATTCCTGATCGCCGCCTGGCCGGCCGCGTCCTGCGTGAAGCTGAACGGATTGATGATGCCGTTGGCCACCGCGGGCGTGATCTGGGTGCCGTCGGTGTAGCCACCGATCAGGCTGTCGGTGATGATGTTGGAATTGATGACGCCGCCGACCTTGTAGTCCCAGCCCGCGACGTTGCCGTCGAGCGAGGCGACAAAGCGCTGCTGCGTGTTCACGGTCTGCTCGGCCCGGCCGCCGCTGGCCTCGTCGCGCCAGCGGAGCTTGACCGGCAGTGTCGGATCGAGCACGAAAGCTGTGGGCAGCGGCGTGATGCCGTTGCCAGGGTAGTACTTGGTGCCCGGGTTGATCGTCAGCGCGCCGTACGGCACGCCGGCCACCAGCGTGTCGTTCGTGCTCTTGGTGACGAAGTACTCGAGGTTGCCCGTCATCGTGTCGCTGATCTTCAGCGTGCCCTTCAGCATCGCCGACATCCGCTCGGTGTTCGGCACGAGGTCGACCTCGCGCGCATACAAGTAGCCGCAGGTCTTGTCTCCGGGCTTGCTGGACGGATTCGCCTTGCCCGCCGGCGAGGCGCAATCCGGGAACAGCGGGTTCTCGACGTTGCCGCCCTGGTTGTACTGGCCGGGGAAGGTGGTCGGCGATGTCTTGCCGTTGGTGTCGTACTGCGGACGATCGTAAGCGCGGATCCGGTCCTGCTTCTGGTAGTCGACGACGCCGAAGAAGTTGAAGCGGTCCTTGTCGAAGTCGCCCGTGCCGAACGTGATGTTCGAGCTGTAGGCCCGGCCCGCGTGATGTTGCGGAATGTCGAAGCCGCCGGAGATGATGACGCCGGTGAAATCGCGCTTGGTGATGAAGTTGATCACGCCGCCGACAGCATCGCTGCCGTAAAGCGCCGATGCGCCGTCGCGCAGCACTTCGACGCGGTCGAGCGCGGCGAAGGGGA
>JBDTNU010000292.1:0-5244 GCA_039933535.1 Caldimonas sp.
TCACCGGCAGGCTGGCCATCGGCTGGCTCAGGTCGCTGGTCCAGAACTGGTTCGAGAGGGCCGTGAACAGCAGCGGCGCCGTCTCGCCGGCAATCCGTGCGAAGGCAAGGAGGATGCCGGTCATCACACCAGCGCGCGCCGCCTTGAGCGTCACCGTCATCACGACGCGCCACTTCGGCGTGCCGAGCGCGTAGGCCGCCTCGCGCAGCGCGTTCGGGATCAGCGAGAGCATGTTCTCGGTGGTGCGGATGACGACCGGGATGACGATCAGAGCGAGCGCCAGGACGCCCGCGTAGCCGGAGAATCCGCCCAGACGCGCGACGACCGCCGAATAGATGAACAGGCCGATCACGATCGAAGGCGCCGATAGCAGGATGTCGTTGATGAAGCGGGTGGTGCTGGCGAGCCAGCTCCTGCGCCCGTACTCGGCGAGGTAGACGCCGGCCAGCACGCCGATAGGCGTGCCGAGCAGAGTCGCCAGCGTGACCATCACGACCGAGCCGAAGATCGCGTTGGCAAGACCGCCGGTCTCGGCCTGCGGCGGTGGCGTCATCTGCGTGAAGAGCGACAGGGCCAGCCCGCCGATCCCCAGGCGCACGGTCTCGATCAGGATCCAGATCAGCCAGAACAGGCCGAAGGCCATGGCGCCGAGCGCGAGGCTCAGGGCCACGGCATTAGCGAGCTTGCGCTTGGCATGAAGGCGCCGACGCACCGCGTCGCGGTCGTCGTTGCCGGCCGTCGCGACGGCGCTCACGCGACTGTCCCTTCTCGCTTCTTCAGCTGCTCGAGCAGGATCTTCGAGATCGCCAGCACGACGAAGGTGATGAAGAACAGCACCAGGCCGAGATAGATCAGCGAAGCCTGGTGCAGGCCGGGCGCGGCCTCGCCGAACTCGTTGGCCAGCGCCGAGGTGATGCTGTTGGCCGCCTCGAACAGCGACAAGGAGTTGAGCTGGTTGAAGTTGCCGATCACGAAGGTGACCGCCATGGTCTCGCCCAGGGCGCGGCCTAACCCGAGCATGACGCCGCCGACGACGCCGGTCTTCGTATAGGGCAGCACGACCCGCCAGACCACTTCCCAGGTCGTCGATCCCAGGGCATAGGCCGACTCCTTGAGCATCGGCGGCGTGACCTCGAACACGTCGCGCATGACCGAGGCGATGAACGGGATGATCATGATCGCCAGGATGATCCCGGCCGAGAGCAGGCCGATGCCGACCGGCGCCCCGGAAAACAGCTGGCCCAGCAAGGGCACGCCCTTGAACAGCGACTGAAGCGGCTGCTGGACGTATTGCGAGAGGATCGGGCTGAAGACGAGCAGGCCCCACATGCCGTAGACGATCGATGGCACGGCCGCGAGCAGTTCGATGGCCGTGCCGAGCGGGCGCTTGAGCCACAGGGGCGACAGCTCGGTGAGAAAGAGCGCGATCCCGAAGCTGACGGGCACGGCGATCAGCAGCGCGATGAACGAGGTCATCAGCGTGCCGTAGATCATCACCAGGCCGCCGTACCGGTTCTTGACCGGATCCCATTCGCTGGTCCACAGGAACGACAGCCCGTACTCCTTGATCGCTGGTGCCGCGCCGACCAGCAGCGAGACGATGATCCCGGCCAACAGGGCCAGCGTGAGCCAGGCGGCGCCGTGGGCAAGCACCGAGAACAACAGGTCCGCCCACGGCGAAGCTCGGCGCGAGGCAGGCGGACGATTCTTCATGTCGGCACGGATTTTCTCCCCTGGGCCGATGTACGAGCTCGCTGGAAGAGTTGCCGACACGTTCTTACCTCGCGAAACAGTCCGGGTTCAGCTCACTTCCACGCGATCGGCTTGCCTGCCGTGTCCTTGATGTTCGCTGCCCACGATTTGCGAGCCAGCTCCTTGACCGAGACCGGCAGCGGCACGTATTCGAGCTCGTCGGCCATCTTGTCGCCGTTCGTGTAGGCCCAGTCGAAGAACTTCAGCGAGTTGGCGGCGCTGGCCGGCTTGTCCTGCGCCTTGTACATGAGGATGAAGGTGGCGCCGCTGATCGGCCACGCGTCCTTGCCCGGCTGGTCGGTCAGGACCTGGAAGAAGGACTTCGCCCAGTCCGCTCCGGCGGCCGCCGACTTGAAGTTTTCGGAGTCGGGCGGCACGAAGTTGCCGTCCTTGTTCTTCAGCAACGTGTAGGTCATCTTGTTCTGCTTGGCGTAGGCGTACTCGACGTAGCCGATCGAGTTCGGCAGGCGCTGCACGAAGGCCGACACGCCTTCGTTGCCCTTGCCACCCGCGCCGGTCGGCCAGTTGACGGCCGTGCCCTCGCCGACCTTGGCCTTCCAGTCGGCGTTCACCTTGGAGAGGTAGTTGGTGAAGATGAAGCTCGTGCCGGAGCCGTCGGCACGGCGCACGACCGTGATCGCGGCGTCGGGCAGGGCCACGCCCGGGTTCAGCGCCGTGAGCGCCGGGTCGTTCCAGTTGACGATCTTGCCGAGGTAGATGTCACCGAGGGCCTGGCCTGTCAGCCTGATCTGGCCGGGCGCGATGCCCTTGATGTTGACGACCGGAACGACGCCACCGATCACTGTCGGAAACTGGATCAGCCCGTCCTTGGCGAGCACGTCGTCGCTGAGCGGCATGTCCGACGCGCCGAAGTCGACCGTCTTGGCGCGAATCTGCTGAATGCCGGCGCCAGAGCCCACCGACTGGTAGTTCACGCGGGCGCCGGTGGCCTTGTTGTAGGCATCGGCCCACTTGGCATAGACGGGCGCCGGAAACGTCGCGCCGGCCCCTGTCATGTCCTGGGCGGAAGCGCCTGCTGCGCCAGCACCGAGCACGATGGAAACGATCAGCGAATGGGTGAGGGAGGGTTTCATCTGTTCGGGCCCCTGGAGGCGTGGTGGAGCGAATGCTCGATGCCGGGACTCTAGGGACGGTATGTGACGTGGGCATGACATCGCTGCGCCGGTACCCGCGCCTGTGCAGCCGGTGTGTCACACGGTTTTTCATCGTTCTGTCACATCACGCACCTGCGCGACGAAGAGGTCGTCGCACAACGTCGACGACGATGTCGCGCTCAGCCGATCGCTTCGGCCAGCTTCAGGGCGCAGAGCTGCGCCAGTACCGCGTCTTCTGCTTCCACCATCACACGGACCACCGGCTCGGTGCCCGAGGGCCGGATCAGGACGCGGCCCGACGCGCCGAGCTCGCGATCGACCTCGGCGCGGCACTCGGCGAGCACCCGGCTCGTGCGCCACCCCTCGGTCCCCGGCTTGAGACGCACATTGATCAGCGTCTGCGGATAGAGGCGAACCCCTTCGAGCAAGCCCGACAGTGGCCGGCCCGAGCGGACCGCCGCCTGAAGCACCATCAGGGCGCTGACGATGCCGTCGCCGGTCGTGTGCTTGTCGAGCGAGAGCAGGTGCCCCGAGCCCTCGCCGCCCAGTTGCCAGCCGCGCCGAAGCAACTCCTCGAGCACATGGCGATCGCCGACCGCCGCGCGCGCGACCTCGACGCCGCGCTCGCGCAGGGCCCGCTCGACGCCGAGGTTGGTCATCAAGGTTCCGACCACGCCGGGCACCGCGCCGCCTTGCGCCAGTCGGTCGCAGGCCAGGACGTAGAGCAGCTCGTCGCCGTTGTAGAGACGCCCGCTCGCGTCGACGACCTGCACGCGGTCGGCATCGCCGTCGAGAGCGATGCCGTAGTCGGCGCCATTCGCGCCGACAGCTTCGACCAGCGCCTGCGGCGCCGTCGCGCCGAAGCCGGCGTTGATGTTGAAGCCATCGGGCTTGCAGCCGATGCTCGTCACTTCGGCGCCGAGCTCATGAAAAACGTCGGGGGCGACGTGCCAGGCCGCGCCATGAGCGGCATCGACGACGATCTTCATCCCCTTCAGGGACAGCTCGTTGCTGAAGGTGCTCTTGCAGAACTCGATGTAACGGCCGCTCGCGTCATCGAGACGCCGCGCCTTGCCGAGCTCGGTGGCGCCGGCCCAGCGCTGCTCGCCGGCGAGCGCGGTTTCGACCTCTCGCTCCCATGCATCGGGCAGCTTCTCGCCGCGAGCCGAGAAGAACTTGATGCCGTTGTCCTCGAATGGGTTGTGCGACGCACTGATGACGACGCCAAGGCTCAGGCGCAGCGCGCGTGTCAGGTAGGCGACGCCGGGCGTCGGCAGCGGGCCGGTGAGCAGCACGTCGACGCCGGCCGAAGCGAAGCCCGCTTCCAGCGCCGATTCGATCATGTAGCCCGAGATGCGCGTGTCCTTGCCGATCAGCACCGTCGGGCGGCGCTCGTCGGCCTTGAGCACCTGGCCCACGGCGTGACCGAGCCGAAGCATGAAGTCGGGCGTGATCGGTGCCTCGCCGACCGTGCCGCGGATGCCATCGGTGCCGAAATAGGTTCTGCTCATGAGGGTTCGGGTCGGCGGTGCTCGCCGGTGTTCGCTCGCGGCGGATTATCTCAGCGCGTCAGGCGCCGCCTTCCAGACCGCGAGGGCCGCGACCATGGCGGCGACGTTGTGGACGCGGACGATCCGCGCGCCGCGCTGCACGGCCAGCAGCGACGCAGCGATGCTCGCGGCATCGAGCGTCGCACGTTGTGCGGCCGTCCGCTCGGCAGGCGGCGTTGCAGAGACGCCAGCCAGCCGCGCGATCGTGGCCTTGCGCGACCAGCCCGTGAGCAAGGGCACGCCCAGGGCAAGCAACTCGCCCTGGCGCGAGAGAAGCTCGAGGTTTTGCGCCGGACCCTTGCCGAAACCCACGCCCGGGTCGACGACGATGCGCCCGCGCGCGACGCCGGCCGCCTGCACCGCCGCGATCCGATCGCGCAAGAACGTGCCGATCTCGGCAACCACGTCTTCGTACAGCGTGTCGGACTGCATCGAGCGTGGCGTGCCCCGCATGTGCATCAGGCAGACGCCACACGCGCCATGCGCCACCACGGCCTCGAGGGCGCCCGGTGCTCGCAGCGCGCCGATGTCGTTGACGATGTCGACGCCGAGATCGAGCGCGGCACGCATCACCTCGGGCTTGGCCGAATCGATCGAGATCGGACAGCCGAGGCGGACGGCTTCGCGCAGCACCGGAAGCACGCGCGCCAGCTCCGTCTCGACGCTCACCGGCTCGGCGCCCGGTCGACTCGATTCGCCACCGAGGTCGAGCAGGTCGGCGCCCTCGGCCAGCAGGCGTTCGCAGGTGGCGATCGCGCGCGCCGGCGTCAGGCCGGGGTCGCCGTCGGAGAAGGAATCGGGCGTGACGTTGACGATGCCCATCACGC
>JBDTNU010000293.1:0-5214 GCA_039933535.1 Caldimonas sp.
TGTCGGCCAGCAGCTGCACCGCCGACATCACCATGCCCGGCGTGCAGAAGCCGCATTGCAAGCCGTGGCACTCGCGGAACGCGGCCTGCATCGGATGCAGCTCGCTGCCGGTCGCGAGCGCCTCGATGGTCGTGATCTCGCTGCCCTGCACTTGCAGCGCCAGCATCGAGCAGGCCTTGATCGCCCTGCCGTTCATGTGCACCGTGCAGGCGCCGCATTGCGCCGTGTCGCAGCCGACGTGGGTGCCGGTGAGCTGCAGGTTCTCACGCAGAAACTGCACGAGCAGCGTTCGCGGGTCGATCATCGCCTTGACGGCCTTGCCGTTCACGGTGAGGGAAAGGGCTTGCTCCACGCTGGTCTCCTTGGGGGGAATTGCACTGACGCCTCGCGGGAAATGCCGCCGATGGCCGTTCAGGGCATTGTTCGAGACGCGGCAGTGTCGGCAAAGGTCGGGCTTTCCCTAATGAGACCGCCCTCGATTCGTCTCGCTTTTACGAATCCTTGCGCTTCCTAAGCGGCGCAACTCCGAAAGCCGTAGAAGCCGTCGTCGCTTCCGGGCTCGGCGAAGTTGCGAAAGCGCGCGCTGCGCAGGCTCCGCGGTGTGGCGACGCTGGCGCCGCGCAGCACGCGCGTCGTGCCGAAGGCCGGCGTCGAGTAGTCGCGCCACGGTCCCGCGACGAAGCCGGGATAGGGTCGGAACGTGCTGGCGGTCCACTCCCAGACGTCGCCGAAGCGAAAGCCGCGGGTCGCGCCCTGATTGGCGGCAGCCTCCCATTCGACCTCGCTCGGCAGTCGTCGCCCGGCCCAGCGACACCAGGCTTCGGCTTCGTAGGCGCTGACGTGCACCGCAGGCTCGGCATTGGCAACGCGCGTGAGCTGGCCGAAGCGCCGCCGCAGCACGCCGTGCCGCATCTGGTCGACATGGCGTGGCGTGCGACGTGCCTCGCGCTGTGCCCACGCCCAACCCGCCTCGCTCCAGTGCGCGGTCTCGTCGTAGCCGCCGTCTTCGACGAACTCGCTGTATTGCGCCCAGGTGACGGCTTGCGCGTCGATCTCGAACTCGGGGATCGCCACCGGATGCGGCTCGCGCTCATTGTCGAACGCAAATCCGGGCGCGCCTGCACCTTGCAACCAGCGCGTCGCGGGAAAGAACAGCGGCGGCCGCGGCGCCTGGGTAGCGATGCGCGGCACGACGCCGGCCGGCGCCTCGAAGCCCAGCGTCTGCGCGAGCACCGCAAAGTCCTCGAGATGCATCTCCTCGTGAAACAGCGCGAGCCGATGGAAGTAGAGCGCGTCGTCGTCCTCGTCGCGCAGCGCGTCGAGCAGGTCGAGCGTGGTCTCCATCGATTCGACGAGGTACTGACGCGTCGCCTGCAGGTCGGGCAGCTCGACCGCGGCGAGCTCGCGGCGCGCTGCATTCGACACGGCGGCCGGGTCATACCAGCGATCGGCGCCGGGCAGGATCGAGGCGAGCCGCGGCCCCGACGGGTCGGCCCATTCGCCGCGGCCACGCTGCACGTTGCGGCCGATCCAGTGCTCCTGGAACCAGCCGATGTGGCCCAGCGTCCAGAGCGGCGGGTCTAGCGTGGCAGCCAGACCGGGCGCGAGCTCCGCCGACAGGCGCAATGCCTGTCCAGCCTGCGCTGTTTCGAACTGCGAAGCCCAGAGGAGCGTGCGGTTGCGCGCGTCGATCAGCGCCAGCGACAGCACGTCCTTGCCCGCCGAGCGCAGCAAGGCATAGTCAAGGCTGGCGGCTTGCAATTCGATCATCGGTCCATGCTAACAACGCTTCGATGGATTGCGGCGGCACTTGTGCTCGCGCACGCCGCCACGCTTGCCGCCGAACCGGGCTGGGCGTTCTACGGCGGCGACGCAGGCGGGCGACGTTTCAGCGAGGCAGACCGCGTGACGCCGGCCAACATCGGCGGCCTGCGCCGCCAGTGGCTCTATCGCAGCGGCGACGCGACGCGCCGTCCGACGGCGCTGATGCGACGCGTGAAATTCGAGACCACGCCGATCCTCGTGGCCGACAAGCTGGTGTTCTGCTCGACCTTCAACGAAGTGATCGCGCTCGATCCGGCCAGCGGTGCCGAGGCATGGCGCTTCGATCCCAAGCTCGCGACCGACCTGCGCCCTGCCAACCGCTACAACTGCCGTGGCGTCGCGCAATGGCGCGATGACAAGGCGGCGCCGTCGGCACCCTGCGCGCTGCGCATCCTGACCGCCACCGCCGATGCGCGCCTGATCGAACTCGATGCGCGCACCGGTCTCGCCTGCGCCGACTTCGGCGAGCGCGGTGAGGTGCGCATCGCCACCGACAAGCTCGACTGGCCCGGCGAGCTGCAGGTCTCTTCGGCGCCAGTGGTGGCCGGCGACGTCGTGATCGTCGGCTCGGCGATCGGCGACAACCAGCGTGCCGCGGCACCGTCGGGCCGGGTGCGCGCGTTCGACGCCCGCACCGGCGCGGCGCGCTGGAGCTGGGAGCCGCTCGTGCCCGAGGCGGGCGTGAGCGCGGGCGCGGCCAACGTGTGGGCGCCGATGTCGGTCGACGCAACGCGCCAGCTCGTGTTCCTGCCCACGTCGAGCCCGAGCCCCGACTTCTTCGGCGGCATGCGGCCCGGTGCCAATCGGCACGCAAACTCGGTCGTCGCCTTGCATGTGAGCGACGGCTCGATTGCCTGGACCTTCCAGATCGTCAAGCACGACGTCTGGGACTACGACGTGCCGGCCCAACCGACGCTCGCCACGCTGACGATCGACGGAAAGCCGCGCGACGTCGTCGTGCAAGCCACCAAGCAGGGCTTCGTGTTCGTGCTCGACCGCGACACCGGCGTGCCCGTGTTCCCGGTCGAGGAGCGCGCCGTGCCGCAAGGCGGCGCGCCCGGCGAGGCCTTGTCGGCGACGCAGACCTTTCCCTCGGACATGCCGATGCTCGTGCCTTCGCGCCTGCATGCCGACGACGCCTTCGGCTTCACGCCCTTCGATCGCGGCGCGTGCCGCGACCGCATCGCGGCGCTGCGCAACGAGGGCCTCTACACGCCGCCGAGCACGCAAGGCACGCTCATCTTTCCGTTCACCGGCGGCGGCGTGAACTGGGGCGGTGTGGCGCTCGACCCCGCCGGCATCGTCTACGTCAACACTTCCCGCATGGGACACAGCGTGCGCCTCGTCGCGCGCGACGATTTCGCGGCGGCCAAAGCGGCGCGGCCCGGCAAGGAAGTGAGCCCGCAAGCCGGCACGCCGTTCGGCATGATCCGCGAGGCCCTGCTCTCGCCGTTCGGCGCGCCGTGCAACCCGCCGCCCTGGGGCACGATCGCCGCGCTCGACCTGCAGCGCCGCAGGATCCTCTGGGAAGTGCCGCTCGGCACGACCGAAGACATCTTCCCCTTTAGCGTTGCGTTGGCGACGGGAACACCCAACTTCGGTGGCCCGCTCGCCACCGCCGGCGGGCTCGTCTTCATCGGCGCCGCGATGGATCGCTACCTGCGCGCCTTCGACGCCGCGAGCGGCGCCGAGCTGTGGCGCGGACGGCTGCCGGCAGCCGGCATGGCGACGCCGATGACCTACGTCTGGCGTGGCCGCCAGTACATCGTGATCGCCGCCGGCGGCCACGGCGAAGCCGGCACCGACACGAGCGACGCGATCGTCGCCTTTGCCCTGCCCGCTCCCGGCGAGCCGGAGCGGTCGTGGCGTGACCGCACGTTCGAGCAGCCGGGCGGTCGTGCCGTCTTCAAGCTCGTGATCGCGGCAGCGCTTCTCGCGGCGCTGATCGCCGGCGGCGTCGCCTGGCGACGGCGTCGAATGCGCCGCCGCGCACCGCCTACTGCGGCGTCGGGCTCCGATGGCAGTTGAGCGGCAGGTACCGATCCGGGACGTCGGTCTTGTCGAGCCCGCGCGCCGTCATCGGCACGGGTGGCTCGGCATGGCCGCAGAGCCAGGCGATCGGCACGATGGTCGCCGCTTCGACCACGCCGGGCCGAAAGGTCAGCACCTTGCCGCGAATCGCGGCGTTGGCCCGGTTGCCGAAGGTGACCTGGATCGCGCCCGACTCGACAGCGACCGAGCTGACGAAGTTGTTGACGATGCTGGTGGCCGGCGGCAGGCCGGCGGCTGCGTTGTCGCCGGGCAGCGTGGCGAGCGTCGTCCACGCCAGTTGCACGGGTGGCTTGGCGATGTCGGCGAGCTTGGCGGCCTCGATGACCTGGTCCCGCACGACCTTGTCGGAAATGCTGGGCGCGGCAAGCAGCGCCAGCACGGCGATCACGCCGACCACGACCATCAGCTCGATCATCGTGAACCCGGCCGGTCCGACGCGGACGCAAAAGCGGTAAGGTCGGCGAAAGGAAAGCGCGCGCTGCATGCAGGATCAACTGGAGATGCTCGAGGCGCTCGGCTTCACATGGCCGAGCCCCGCCTACATTGTCGGCGCGATCCTGTTCGGCCTGCTCGGCTTGTTTGCCTACTACTACGGCAAACGGCACCAGCGGCGTCCGACCAAGTGGCTCGGCGTGGCCTTGATGCTCTACCCGTACGTGGTGTCCAACACCTGGGCGCTCTACGCGATCGGCGTCGTGCTGTCTGCCGCAGCGTGGTTCTACCGCGCCGAATGACGCTCAAGGCCGCTTCGAATACGCATCGTCGAAGGCCGCTCGAAGGCGCTTGCTGACCGGCGGCAGCTGTTCGACGACGGCCTTGGCCCAGTCGAAGTAGGCGCGCTTTCTCGCCAGCGGCCAGCCGCGCGGCGGATTGGTCGCGACGTCGCGCAGGTTCGAGGTCTTGTCGGCGAGCTTGACCAGCGCGGCCCGCTTGCTCATGTGCGGCGCATGTTCGATCTGCAGGCGCTTGCGGTCGGCCTTGTCGAGCGTCTTGTCGTCGGTGACCTCCCGCACGACGTCGGCGACCTTGGCGCCGAACATCGCGCGAATCTCCTCGAAGGTCGTGTCGGTGTCCTCGACCGTGTCGTGCAGCACCGCCGCGATCAGCGTCCTGGTGTCGCTGACGCCGCCTTCGACGGCGAGCGTGCGGGCCAGCGCGATCGGATGATTGATGTAGGGACTGGCCTCGACGTCCTTTCTTCGCTGCGCGCGGTGCTTGTGCGCGGCGAAAGCGAGCGCCTCGAAAAGTTGCGCTTCGACCGGTGCCCGTTTCATCGACGAAACCCCTGTTGTTCAGGCTCGATTCTCCATCCCATCGGCCCGGACGGGCGATCGGCGG
>JBDTNU010000294.1:0-5202 GCA_039933535.1 Caldimonas sp.
CGAAGCGGTTGTAGGCGATCACCGCCGGGATCGCCGCGAACAGGCCGATCGCGGTCGCGACCAGCGCCTCGGCGATGCCGGGTGCGACGGTGGCGAGCGTCACCTGCTGCAGGTTCGACAGGCCGATGAAGGCGTGCATGATTCCCCACACCGTTCCGAACAGGCCGACGTAAGGCGAGACCGAGCCGACCGAAGCCAGGAACGACAGGTTGGACTCGATCGTGTCGAGCTCGCGCTGGTAGCTGGCGCGCATGGCGCGTCGCGCGCCGTCGAGCAGCGCGCCGGCATCGACGACGCGCTTCTCACGCAGCTTGAAGAACTCGCGCATGCCGGAAGCGAAGATCCGCTCCATCGCCGAGCGCGGCGCCCGCTTGGTGGCATCGCTGAACAGGTCGTTGAGATTGCGGCCGGCCCAGAACTCGCGCTCGAACTCGTCGTTGTCGGCGCGTGCCTTGCGCAGGCCGAACAGCTTGCCGAAGATCACGGTCCAGCTCGCCAGCGAGGCGAGCATCAGGCCCGCCATGACGATCTGGACGACGAGGCTCGCGTGCAGGACGAGGGTGACGATCGAGAAATCCTGGTTCATCGTGTGCTGTCTTCTTGCAGAATCTTCATGAGGATGTCGTCAGGGATGCGGCGTGGCCGAAAAGTTCCGAGGTCGACGCAGCCGACCCGGATCGTTCCCTCGGCCAGCAGCTGATCGTCGCGCCGCGCCTGCTGCGTCACGACCAGGCTGGCCTGGCCGAGACGCTCGATGTGCACGCTGACCTCGATGATGTCATCGAGCCGCGCCGGAACGAGGTAGCGCAGCGAAGTGTCGGTGACGACGAAGGCCACGCCCGACTCCGCTCGCAGGCGCTCCTGGGCCAGGCCGAAGCTGCGCAACCATTCGGTGCGCGCCCGTTCGAAGAACTTCAGGTAATTGGCGTAGAAGACGATGCCCGCGGCGTCGGTGTCTTCCCAGTAGATGCGGATCGGCAGGCGGAACTCCGCAGCATGGTCGATCCCTTGCGGGCTCTGCTCGGGCGTCATCGCGAAACGCCGGGCACGATGCGATCAGGGCGGAACGACCTTGCGGTAGACCGGGCCCCAGACCGGATGTCCGGCTTCGGAGCGGTCGAGGGCGAAGGCTGGGTCGGCCTGGCGCGCGAGACGGAATTCTGCTTCGCACTCGGTGAGCCGACCGGCGGCACAGTGGATGAAGGCGAGCCGCTTGTGCGCTTCGGCGCGATCCTTGGCCGAAGCCAGGCCCATGCCGAGTGCTTGCCTGAACTGTCGTTCCGCGGATTCGTATTGGGCGTCGTCATAAGCCTTGAGGCCGTCGAGCAAGGCTTTCTCAGCCGGCCGCCCACTCACGTCGAGCAGGCCGACCGGGGCCGGCGGCGCTTGCACGCATGCCGCAAGGAGAAGCCCAGCGGCGGATGCTAACGCGGCGACAAGTCGCCTCACGGAGGCCCCATCGCTACGTACCGAACCTGTGCTTGAGCGAGACCGGTTGTCCAGCGACGACGTTGATGGTCGCGACGAAGGGCGCGTACTCGCCGTTGCGAACGACGATCTGGTGCCGTCCTTCGCTGAGGGTGAGCTCGGTCAGCGGCGGCGCCGCGCCCGACGCCGCACCGTCGACCTCGACCTGGCCCCAGGGGCTGATCGCGATCCTCACGGTGCCGGTGATGACGGCCGCGGGGACGGCGGCGGCAAGCCGCGCGTCGCGCTCGCGCGCTTCGCGGACCCGACGATCCTTGGACGATTCCTTCGCCGCACTGGTGCCATTGCTCGGCCCGGCGTTCGGCGCCGTTTCGCTGCGGTGGAGCGTCGTTGTTGGTGCCGCAGCCGGCACCGTCTCGGCGGCGGGCGCAGAGTGGCGAACCGTCGTGGCAGGCGTGATCGGGACGATGCTCGCGAGCAGGAGCGAGTCCTGCGCCGAAGTGGCGCTCGACGTCGGCGCAGGCGCGGGCAGGGCCGCCGCTCTATCCGCTGGAGTGCTCGTGGGCAAAGATGGGTTCGCCAGGCCGGATGCCGACGTCGCGACGGCTGTCGTCGGCAAGGCGCTCGGCGACGATGGCGTTGCTGCCGGCGCCGGCAATGCCGCACGGCTCGCGGGCACGGCAACGCTGCTGCGCGGAGGAGGGGTCGGTAGGCTCACCGCCGCGGCACGTTCCCGGCTGGCGCTGTTCTGCCACCAGATGCCGCCGGCCAGCAGACCAGCGATGGCGACAGCGATTGCGGCGCTGGCGATCCGCAGTCCCAGGCGGCGCCGCGTGGCTGTTGCTGCCTTGGCAGGGAGGCCCGCGTCGCTCTCCGGCCCTGCCGGGTTCGCATCGAGCCATTGGCGCAACTCACGCGCGAGCGATCGCGCCGAACGGAAGCGCTGTTCCGGATCCTTGGCCATTGCCCGGGACGCGATCTCGGCCAGCGCCCTGGGTACGCTCTTGTCGACCTTGCTGGCCAGCGGGGGGTCGATGTTGAGGACCGCGTGAGTGATCTGCTGGAGCGTCTCGCCGGCGAACGGCTTGGTGTCGGTGAGCAGCTCGTACAGCACGACGCCGAGCGAGAACACGTCGGCACGCCGGTCTGCGGGCTCGCACCGCACCTGCTCGGGCGCCATGTAGTAGGGCGAGCCGGCGCCGGTCAGGGCCTCGCCGCTTTCGCGCCGATGCGCGACCCGGGCGATACCGAAGTCGAGCACGCGCGGCTGGGTGCGCCCGACCATGAAGATGTTGGCCGGCTTGATGTCGCGGTGGATCACGCCCTTGGAATGGGCGAAGGCGAGCGCGTCGGCGACGCGGCGCACGATCAGCGCGGCCTGCGCCGGCGTCGCGCGCCAGCCTTCCTGGCGCAGCTGGCGCAGGTCGCGGCCCTTCAGCAGTTCCATCGCGATGTAGGCGCGGTTGTCGCTGATTCCCGCATCGAACACCGTGACGATATGCGGGTGGCTCAGGCCGCCTGCGGCACGCGCCTCATTGATGAAGAGCGCGTTGAAGGATTCGCGCTCTTCGTCCTTGATCTCCAGGTTGAGCGTCTTGACCGCGATCAGCCGCGACAGCAGCGGATCGTGCGCCGCGAACACGGTGCCCAGGCCACCGCTGCCGAGCTGGTACTTGAGCGCGTAGCGGCCGATGTGGCCGATCGTCGGCATGGCGCGGTCCGCAGGCGCCGCAACCAGGCCTGCGAGGCCTGGCGCCGCGGGTCGGCCGCCACTGTCGGAGTCGCTCCACAGGGCGACGCCCGGACTGCTTGGCGGTGCACCCGGGATAGAGTCGCCGGGCACTGCTGGCGGTGTCGAACTGCTGCTCACCTCGCCAGCTTAAGTGAGGTGTCGGGGTGCCGAGTGTGAAAAAGGCGCCGCCGGGAACGTTCGTAACACTAGCTCACCATTCGTCGTGCATAGGTCGCGGTTTCGCCCTAAGCGGCGGCCGGGGCCGGTCCTGCAGGCGTGCCGCTTTCGACCCGGCGCGGGCACGGATCGGCGTGAACAGGCCCTGGCTCAGCCGCGTCGGGCGCGTGCCGCCTCGACTTCGACGGTGCGCAGGTCGAAGGCCGTCTTGTCGAGCACGCCGTTGACGTACTTGTGGCCGTCGGTGCCGCCGAAGCTCTTGGCCAGCTCGACAGCCTCGTTGATCGCGACCTTGTACGGGATGGCGACGCAATGCCGCAACTCGTAAGCGCCGATCATGAGCACCGCGTGCTCGACCGGCGAGAGCTGCGCCATCTTGCGGTCGAGGTGCCCGGCGAGCAGCGCATCGAGATCGGCCGCTTCACGGATGCAGCCATGCAGCAGCATGTCGAAATGCGCTGCATCGCATTTGTCGAAGCCGTCCTGCTCGCGAACGTGGGCATCGATCACGCCCGCGTCGGCACCTCCGACCAGCCACTCGTACAAGCCTTGCAGCGCGAACTCGCGCGCCTTGCGACGCGCCGACACGGAGCCGCCACGCCTGCGGCCGTCGCCACTGCGCTGCCCCGCGCGAGGGCGCGGCCCGGCTTCGGGCGGCGCGGCGCCGGGCTGATCTTTCTCTTCGGCCTCGCTCACGACAAGTCGTCCAGCAGGTTGGCCATCTCGACGGCGACCCGCGCCGCATCCCGGCCCTTGTCTTCGGCGCGCTCGATGGCCTGCGCTTCGTTGTCGCAGGTGAGGACGGCGTTGGCGATGGGCACGTCGTGGTCGAGCGAGACGCGCGTCACGGCCGCGCCGCTTTCGTTGGCGACCAGCTCGAAGTGATAGGTCTCGCCGCGGATCACGCAGCCAGCAGCGACCAGCGCGTCGAATTCGTCGGTCTCGGCCAACGCGGCCAGCGCCACGCCGATCTCGAGTGCGCCCGGCACCTGCACCAAGGTGGTTGCGCCAGCCGCGACACCGAGCGCGGCGAGCTCGGCCCGGCACGCAGCGACTATGCGATCGGTGATGGCTGCGTTGAAGCGCGCCTGGACGATGCCGATATGCAGCTCGCGACCGTCGAGGCGCGCGGCCTCGCCACGGTCAGCGTTGCGCATGCGTGGCGACAGGTGCCGGAACCGCGGGCTCGTCGGCGACGAAGCCGTTCACCTCGAGCCCGTAGCCCGCCATGCTCGGCATGCGGCGCGGGCTCCCCATCAACTTCATCTTGGCGACGCCGAGGTCGCGCAGGATCTGCGCGCCGATCCCGTAGGTGCGCAAGTCCATCGGTTGCGGCGGACGGCGCGCGCCCCGGCTGCGCGCCAGCACCTGTGGCAGCAGGGAGGCTGCGTCTTCGCCGCAGTTCAGCAGTACGGCTGCACCGCGCTCGCTCTTCTGCAGCGCGGCAAGCGCGCGCGGCAGCGGCCAGGAGTGATCGCACGGGCCGGCGTCGAGCAGGTCGAGCACCGAGAGCGGCTCGTGCACGCGCACCAGCACTTCGTCGGACGCCGACCAGCGGCCCTTGGTCAGCGCAAGATGCAGGCCGCCAGCGCGGTCGCGGTAGGCGGTGCAATCGAATTCGCCTTGCGGCGTCAGCATCTTGCGCGTGCCGGCGCGTTCGATCAGGGATTCGTTGCGGCTGCGGTACTCGATCAGGCTGGAGATCGTGCCGATCTTCAGGCCGTGCAGCTCGGCGAAGGCGATCAGGTCGGGCAGGCGCGCCATCGTGCCGTCGTCGTTCATCACTTCGCAGATCACGGCGGCCGGCGCCAGGCCCGCCATCGCCGCGAGATCGCAGCCGGCTTCGGTGTGGCCGGCGCGCATGA
>JBDTNU010000295.1:0-5198 GCA_039933535.1 Caldimonas sp.
GCATCGACGACGCACTTTCGCATGGACGACGCGGCGCTTTCGCGCGCCGGCATCGGCCCGGGAACGATCCGGCTCTCGATCGGCCTCGAAGACGCAGACGACCTGATCGACGACCTGAAGCGCGCCCTGAAGGCCGCCGCAAAGGCATGAGGCTCGTCGTCGCCGGAGCGGCGGATGAGCACGAGGCCTACGTCTACACCGGAGGCAAGCCCTTCGACGCGACGCTGCCAGTGGTCGTGTTCGTGCACGGCGCAATGAACGACCACAGCGTCTGGACCCTGCTCGCGCGCTGGTTCGCCCACCACGGTTTCGCCGTGCTCGCGGTCGACCTTCCTGGCCACGGGCGAAGCGACGGTGCACCGCTCGAGAGCGTCGAGGCGATTGCCGACTGGCTGCTTGCACTGCTCGATGCCGCCGGTGTCGCCAGGGCGGCCTTCGTCGGGCACAGCATGGGCTCGCTGATCGCGCTCGAAGCGGCAGCGCGCGCACCCGACCGTGCAACGGGGCTGATCATGATCGGCCCCGCCTATCCTATGGCCGTCTCGCCGGCGCTGCTCGAGTCGGCGCGCCTCGATCCGTTCGCAGCGATCGACAACGTCAACGTCTTCTCGCATTCGACAAACGCCGCCAAGCCTTCGTATCCCGGTCCCGGCACATGGCTGCACGGCTCCTCGCGCGCCTTGATGCGTCGCCTGCAACTTGCGCAACGCGATGCGAATCTCTTCCTCACCGACTTCGAGGCCTGCGATCGTTATCGCGGTGGTCTCGACGCGGCCGCACGCGTCGTTTGCCCGACAACATTCGTTCTCGGCACGCGCGACCAGATGACGCTGCCGAAGCAGAGCGCGGAGATCGCGCTCGCGCTGCGCGCAAGGATCGTTTCCCTGGCCGCCGGCCATGCCCTGATGAGCGAAGCGCCCGAGGCCCTGCTCGACGCCTTGCGCACCGCACTCGGCGAACCCGCCGCAAGCTAGAAGGTCGGTCGAATCAATCTCCGCGCTCTATCTCGGCGCCTAGGACGAGCGACGCCTCGAGCGTGAAATCGCCTGCGGCCAAGCACGCCAGCAGAGCGGCCCGATCCATACAGTCGAAGCGCTCCACCTCGCCGTCGCGGTTGACCGGGCACGCGCCGGCCGCAAGGTTCGCGCGAAAAACGGCGATGCGTTCGTTCATGAATCCTTCAGCCACCGGTCGCCGAACGAGGACGTCGTCGGCGCGCCGCAGCGAGCGCAGTTCATCGAGCGACAGGCTGGCTTCTTCCGCCGTCTCGCGCTCGAGCGTCGAAAGGACAGATTCACCGAAGGCCATCTGCCCGCCCATCAAGGTGTCCCACTGCCCGGGATCCGTCGCCTTGTCGAACGCGCGCTGCTGCACCCAGAAGCCGCCCTCGGCGGAGCGTCCGCTCAAATGGACGGCGAAGGTGGCCAGGCCAAGCACGCGCACGACGCTGCGCTCCACCGCGGCAAACGTCCGTCCGCCACGGCCCACGACCGGCAGCAGCTCGTTGCGCCAGGGGCCGGCCAGGCCTTCGCCGTTCAGCCAGCGGGCGATGGCGGCCAGCGAAGGATCGAACGGAGACGCGATCGCCCAATCATTGCCGCGTGCCGCGATCGGCAGTCCGGCGGCCGCGAGGCGCGCAGCGACCTCCGGCTCGACGCTCCCGACCTCGTACGTCCGACTCGATTCCTCGAGCATCAGACGGCGGCGCGCACTACGTGGCGGCCGATCCGCTCCAGCGCGGGCACGGGCCAGCCACGGCAAGCTGCTTCGCGACATCACTGTCGATCCAGGAGGCGTCTCAGCGAGCGTCGAGAAGCTTGAGCAGCCCGGGCTCATCGAGCAAGGCGATGCCGAGCTCGGTGGCCTTGGCGAGCTTCGATCCGGCCTCGGCGCCGGCAACCACCCAGTCGGTCTTCTTCGACACCGAGCCTGCCACCTTGCCACCGAGCGACTCGATCATCTCCTTTGCGTCGTCGCGGCTCAGCGTCGGCAGCGTGCCGGTGATGACGAAGGTCTTGCCAGCCAAGGGCAAGGGCGCGGCGGCGGTGTGGCCTTCGTTCTCGCTCCATTCGACGCCGGCGTCGCGCAAGGCCAGGATGACGCTGCGGTTGTGCGCTTCGTTGAGGAACTCGTGCGCGCTCTCGGCGACGATCGGGCCAACGTCGGCCACCTCGAGAAGCTGCTCGACGGTCGCCCCCATCAGGCGCTCCAGGCCACCGAAGTGCTTGGCCAGGTCCTTCGCCGTCGACTCGCCGACGTGGCGGATGCCGAGGCCGTAGAGAAAGCGCGAGAAGGTCGTCTTCTTGCTCGCTTCGATGTTCTGGATCAGGTTCGCGGCACTCTTGTCGCCCATGCGTTCCAGCGACTCGAGCTTTTCCTTGGTGAGCGCGTAGACGTCGGGCAGCGCCTTGACCAGGCCGCAGTCGACGAGCTGGTCGACGATCTTGTCGCCAAGCCCTTCGATGTCGAGCGCACGCCGGCCGGCGAAGTGCAGGATCGCTATCTTTCGCTGCGCGGCGCAGAACAGTCCGCCGCTGCAGCGGTGGTCGACGCCGCCCTTTTCGCGCACGACGCGGCTGGCGCACACCGGGCAGGCCGAAGGCATCCGGAAGTTGGGCACGTAGGGCTTGCGCTTGCCCGGGATGCGGCCGACGATTTCGGGAATGACGTCGCCGGCGCGCCGCACGATCACGGTGTCGCCGACGCGCACGCCCTTGCGGCGGATCTCGAACACGTTGTGCAAGGTTGCATTCGAGACCGTCGTGCCGCCGACGAACACCGGCTCGAGCTTGGCCACCGGCGTCAGCTTGCCAGTGCGGCCGACCTGGATGTCGATCGCATTGAGCAGAGTCGTCTTCTCCTGCGCCGGGTACTTCTGCGCCACCGCCCAACGCGGCTCGCGCGACTTGAAGCCGAGCCGCTCCTGAAGCGCGCGGTCGTTGACCTTGTAGACGACGCCGTCGATGTCGTAAGGCAGCGAATCACGCTCCCCGGCGATGCGCTCGTGAAACCCGATCAGGCCCTCTGCGCCGCGGACGGTCTCGTGATTCGGGCTTGCCGGCAGGCCGATCGCATCGAAGGCGTCGAGCAGACCTGTCTGCGTTGTGGGGAGGGTCCATCCGACGACCTCGCCGAGTGCGTAGGCGAAGAAGCTCAACGGCCGCTTGGCCGCATTTCTGGCATCGAGCTGGCGGACCACGCCGGCCGCCGCGTTGCGCGGATTGACGAAAGTCTTCTCGCCCTTGGCGCCGCCTTCGATCAGCTTTCTCTGCCGCGCGTTGAGGGCTTCGAAATCATCGCGACGCATGAACACTTCGCCGCGGATTTCGAGCACCGGCGCGGTCACGCCCTTGAGTCGCTTCGGTACGCCGGCGATGGTTCGAACGGTGTGCGTCACGTCCTCGCCGGTCTCGCCGTCGCCGCGCGTCGCTGCCTGCACGAGATCGCCGTGCTCATAGCGCAGGTTGATCGCCAGGCCGTCGAACTTCATTTCGGCGGCGTATTCCACCGGCGGATCGGCCTCGGCCAGGCCGAGCGCCTTGCGGACGCGCGCATCGAACTTCTCGGCGCCGCTGGCCGTCGTGTCGGTCTCGGTGTCGATCGACAGCATCGGCACGACGTGGTGCACCGGCTGCAGGCCTTCGAGCACGGCACCGATGACGCGCTGGGTCGGCGAATCGGGTGTCAACAACTCCGGGTGCGCGGCCTCGAGGGCCTGCAGCTCCTGGAACAGCGCGTCGTACTCGGCGTCGGGAATCTCGGGCGTGTCGAGCACGTAGTAGGCCCGCGCGTGATGGCCGAGGATCTCGCGCAGCTCTTCCGCGCGTGCCTCGGCGCGGCGCGCGGCGTGGCTCGTTCCCGCCTCAGGCCGCGAAGAGGCCACGGGTCAGCTCGGCGGCAGGAATGGGGCGGCAACCGCTGGCGTTCTGTCCACTCCAGAGCGGAGAGAAGTCGCCGTTGCCGCGCGCTTCCGCCGCCTTGCGCAATGGCGCAATCGCGGCAGTTGCGAGCGGAAAGGCGGGAGCGAGGCCGGCCGCTTCCTGCTCGCGCATCAGGCGATTGACGATGCCGCGCGCCGGCCGGCCGGTGAACAGGCGGGTCAGTCCGGTATGCCTTGCCGCGTCGCTGGCCAGGGCATCGCGGTGGATGCGGCTGGTCGTCGCTTCCGGACAGAGCAGATACGCTGTGCCGAGCTGCACCAGCGCAGCGCCGAGCGCCAGCGCCGCGGCCATGCCGGCCGCATCGGCGATGCCTCCAGCGGCGATGACAGGAAGTCGTACGGCGCGAACGACTTGAGGCAGCAGCGCGAAGGTTCCGGCCTGACGCGACAGGTCGTCGGACAGGAAGTGGCCGCGATGACCACCCGCCTCGAGGCCCTGGGCGATGACGGCATCGGCGCCGTGCTGCTCGAGCCAGAGCGCTTCGTCGACCGTGGTTGCGCTCGCAAGGATCCTGGCACCGGTCGCGCGCACCCTGGCGAGCAGGCCTGCATCGGGCAGTCCGAAATGAAAGCTCACGACCGCTGGACGGAATTCTTCGAGAAGACTCACCGCCTCGACACTGAACGGGTTTCGACCCGCGCCGGTCGGCACGGCGTCTATGTCGAGATCGAACTCGCGGTAGTACGGTGCGAGTGCAGCGCGCCACGATGCCTCGCGCGCGGCATCGACAGCCGGGTGCGCATGGCAGAAGAAGTTGACGTTGAAGGGCTTGTCGGTGCCGCGGCGCAGCGCTGTGAGCTCGCGACGCGCGGCCTCACTGTCGAACATCGCGCAAGGCAGCGACCCGAGGCCGCCGGCATTGCTCACCGCAACCGCGAGCTCATGGTCCTGCACGCCGGCCATCGGCGCCTGCACGACCGGAAGCTCGAGTCCGAGCACGCGCTGCAGGTCGCTCACGGTCCGGTCCGGTTCAGCTGAACAGACGCCTCGCCGCGGCCGACCCCGCGGCCAGGTCGCGCGCCTCGAGCTTGGCGTAGAGCTGGCCGAGCTCCGAGCCAATCGCTGCGAAGCCCTCGCTGCTGAGCGGCATCTCGTTGTCGTCGACGATCGCGGCGTCCATGCCGACGGCGAGCGCCTGTGCCGCGGCTTGCCAGGCCTTGAAGGGCTCGGCGGCGGGATCGGTCTGCGGCACGTCGAAGGCAAGCGTCACGTCGCGCACGGCGGCGCGGTCGGGCTCGTCGGCGAGCGCGGCCTGCG
>JBDTNU010000296.1:0-5186 GCA_039933535.1 Caldimonas sp.
GTCGTGCGCACGATCTCCGACCGCGCCGACGACAGCGCGCACGTCGACTTCGCTCGCTTCGTCGAACAGGTGGCGAGCCGCTATTCGCAGGCGATCGTGCGTCGCTGGCTGCGCGATCGGGCACCCGATCCCGTTCCCGCGAGGTCACGCTAGTGCTGCGCCTGCAAGCCCTCTCTGTGCTGCTCGACCGCGACCCCGACCGCAAGGCAAGCCGCGCGCGTGCACTCGACCTCGACGCCGCCACCGGGGCTGCCGAAACCATCGACGAGCCTTCGGGAATTCCGGGTCGTCCCGATCGGCCGCTGCTCGTCGGGCATACCGAGGTCAGGCAGCGATCGATGGCCACTCCCGAGGGCCGCGCCGCGCTGATCCACGCGCTGGCCCACATCGAGCTGAATGCGATCGACCTCGCCCTCGACCTGTGCTGGCGCTTCGCCAGCATGCCCGACCCGTTCTACCGCCAATGGATCGGCGTCGCCAGAGAAGAGGCTCTGCACTTCGAGCTGTTGCGCGACCACCTGCACGGCCTCGGCTTCGCCTACGGCGATTTCCCCGCTCACAACGCGTTGTGGGAGATGGCGGAGAGGACCAGGCATGACCTGCTCGCCCGCATCGCTCTCGTACCGCGAACGCTGGAAGCGCGCGGCCTCGACGCCTCGCCCGCGATCAAGGCCAAGCTGGTCAGCGCCGGCGACAAGCGTGCCGGCGAGATCCTCGACGTCATCCTGCGCGACGAGATCGGCCATGTCGCGGTCGGCAATCGCTGGTACCGGACGCTTTGCAGCGAGCGGGCGTTGGACCCGATTGCCACTTATGCCGAACTCGCCGAGCGCTATCGCGCACCGCGCCTGCGCGGCCCGTTCAATCTCGAAGCCCGCCGCGCCGCTGGCTTCGACGAAGCCGAGTTGCGCGAGCTCGGCCGGGGACCGTGACGCTGCGATACCGAGGCCGTACAGAGCGCCTCAGATGCGCTGGCCGCCGCTCGCATCGATGCGCTGACTGGTCGGGTGCGCTGGCCTTTCGTGTAAGTCATGGGTCGGAACGCCGTTTCAAATGTCGACGACGCCGGAGCAGGCATCGATCGCCGCCGCGAGCGTAGCCGTCGGCAAGCGGCGGCGAAGACCGATCGCGACGATCGCGGCTTCACCACCCGGCGGCGGCGCCAGCGCGGCGCGGAGCGACCCATGCCGGCCGGAGAACTGGATCTCGGCCCAGGGCAGCTCGTCGGTCGCGACCAGCCCTTTCAGACGCAGCACACCCTCGGGCATCGCCTTCAGCCAGGCCCGCACACGCACCGCCGACAACGTTGACTTCGGATGGTGAGTCCAGCTCTCGAAGTCGAGCCCGTGGGCGGCCGCGGCCTCGCGCAGCGAGCGTGCGCCGAGCCGGGCCGACACGCCTTCCAGCCGGTCGCCGACGAGCAGCGTCAACGGTATCGCCGCCCCGGTCGTCTCGAAGATGCCGATCTGCCCGGCGCTCGCCCTCACGCAGTCTCGCGCGGCAGCGAGCGTGGGCGGGTCGACGAGATCGACCTTGTTCAACAGCACCAGATCGGCGGCACGCAACTGGCGGGTGATGGTGTCGGCCAGCAATGGATCGGCCGATTGCGCGACGATCGCGCTGGCGTCGACGACGACGAACACGCCTTCGAGCACCAGCGTCGGGTCGGCACGCGCGATCTGCGCGATGCGCCATGGATCGGAGACGCCGCTGGCCTCGACGACGATCGCGTCGAACGGCTCGGGTGCCTCGAGGATGCGCACCAGCGCCATCGTCAGGTCGTCGCCGATCTGGCAGCAGACGCAGCCGTTGCTGAGGGCGATCGTGTCGGCAGTCTTCGCATCGATCAGGGCCGCGTCGATGTTGACCGCGCCGAAGTCGTTCACCAGCACGGCGATCCGCCGGCCTGCGAGGCCCGCGGTCGACTCGCGCAGGAGGTGATTGACGAGGCTGGTCTTGCCGGCGCCGAGAAAGCCGCCGATCACCGTGAACGGCGTGCGGCGACGTGCGGTCATGCGTCGAAGACACGGCCCGAGAGCACCGTGCCGCGCACGCGCAGATCCTTCAGCGTCGCCGGGTCGACGGCGAGCGGATCATCGTCGAGGACGCAGAAGTCGGCGCGCTTGCCGCATTCGATCGAGCCGATCTCGTGGTCCAGCTTCAGGGTCCAGGCCGGGCCGAGCGTGATGGCGTGCAGCGCCTGCATCACCGTGAGCCGCTCGCTCGCGCCCAGGACACGGCCTTTCGGCGTGACGCGGTTCACCGCGCACCATGCCGTGAAGAGCGGGCCGAGCGGCGTCACCGGCGCGTCGGAATGGATCGCCAGCGGTACGCCCGCGGCGAGGGCCGAGCCGCAGGCGTCGAGCCGATGGGCGCGGTCGGGCCCCATCGTCATCTCGTAGTGCTGGTCGCCCCAGTACCAGAGGTGGTTGGCGAACAGGTTGGCTGACAGGCCCAACGCGGCCATGCGGCGAAACATCGGCGCGTCGATCATCTGTCCGTGCTGCAAGGTGTGCCGGTGATCGGGCCGCGGTGCCTTGGCCAGCACGCGTTCGATCGCATCGATCGCCACCAGGCTGGCCTCGTCGCCGTTGGTATGCGTGTGGATGGTCAGGCCGGCACGGTGATAGGCCTCGAAATCGGCCTCGTACTGCGAGGGCGGCATCACCCAGATGCCGTTCGGCGCGCCGTTGAAATGGCCCGGCCAGCGCAGGCGTGCCGAGAAACCCTGGATCGAGCCGTCGAGCATCATCTTCACCAGGCCGTAGCGCAGGCGGTCGCTGTTGCGACCGAGCAGGCCCTTCACGTGCTCGGCGCCCTCGGCGGCGCGGTGCGTGCCGTGAAAGGCCTGGAACGCGGGCAGGATGCGGACGCGGCAATCGTCGCTGGCCGTCACCGCTTCGAGCACCGCGCAGTCGCCGTCAGTCAGCTTGTTGACGAGGTCGGTGGCGGTCGTCACGCCCTGCATGCACGCCAGGCGG
Organism: Caldimonas sp.; assembly: GCA_039933535.1. Lineage (GTDB taxonomy): Bacteria > Pseudomonadota > Gammaproteobacteria > Burkholderiales > Burkholderiaceae_C > Schlegelella_A. The sequence continues at coordinate 2,982 of JBDTNU010000296.1, forward strand.
GCGAACGAGCGAACGCCGGCCTCGGTCATCGGCCCGAGCAGACCGGCATTGCCGATCTTTCGCATCACCAGGAACATCGCTGCCGGCTCCTGCAGCTCGCCGTTCGGCTCGCCCGATGGAAAGCGAACCACGCCTTCCACTTCGCTATCGCGCGTGATCTCGGCAAGCTTCAGCATCGCCGTGTTGACGTTCATGAGGTGGCCGTTGGCGTGGCCGATCACGATCGGCCGCACCCGGCTGGCGCGATCGAGATGCTCGACGGTCATGCGCTCGCCGCCGAAGTAGATGGGATCGAAGCCCCAGGCGATCAGCGTCTCGCTGTCGGTGTGGCCGGCTGCCTTCATCGTTGCATCGACCTCGACGAGGCGTGCCACCACCGCCTCCATCGAGCGCAGCCCCGGCCAGACCTTGCCTTCGGGGTCACGGCGATCGAACCAGCCGAGGTACGGCAGGTCCCACATGCTGCCTTCCTTCAGGTGGCAATGGCCCTCGACGAGGCCGGGCATCAGCACCCGATCGGCGAAGCGCTCGTCGAGATCGAAGGCGCCCCATTCGCCGACTCGCTCGAGCGAGCCGACCGAGAGGATGCGGCCGTCCTTCACGGCGACATGCGTCGCCTCCGGTTGCATCGGATTGAGGGTGACGATCTTGCGAGCGCGATAGACGGTGATGGCTGACATGAGAATTCCTAGAGCGTGGCAGGCGCTTGTGGCAACGCGAGCGGCGCGCGCGCAATGCCGTCGACGAGCTCGACGCGAATGCAGCGCACTTCGTGGCCGGGCGCGACTTCGACGAGTGGCGGCAACGCCTCGCTGCAGCGCGGGATCGCGACCGGACAACGGCCGGCGAAACGGCATCCCGGCGGCGGCGCGATCGGGCTCGGCGGATCGCCCGTGAGCTTGATGCGGCGCGCGGCACGGGCGCGGCCGCCGGCGACCGTCGGCACCGCCGACATCAACGCCACGCTGTACGGATGCAGCGGATTGGCGAAGAAGGCGCGACGCGGCGCGCGCTCGACGATCTGCCCGAGATACATCACGGCGATCTCGTCGCAGATGTGCTCGACCACCGCCATGTCGTGCGAGATGAAGAGATAGGTGAGGCCGAGCTCGCGTTGCAGCCGCACGAGCAGGTTGAGGATCTGCGCGCGGATGGCGACGTCGAGCGCCGAGACCGGCTCGTCGCAGACGACCAGCTCGGGGTTGGTGGCCAGCGCCCGTGCGATGTTGATGCGCTGCCGCTGGCCGCCGGAGAACTGGTGCGGAAAGAGACGCTGCTGCTCGGGCCGCAGGCCGACCGCCGCGAACAGCTCGTCGACGCGCGCGGCGCGTTCTGCCGGCACGCCAGAGTGCATCAGATCGAGCGGCGCGCGCACCGCGTCGCCGGCGCGCTGGCGCGGATTGAGCGACGAGAACGGATCCTGGAAGATGATCTGCAGGCGCGTTCTTGCCAGGCGCAGGTCTTCGCCTTCGAGACGGCCGAGGTCGGTGTCGCCGAGGCGGATCGAACCCGAGGTGATTGGCGCGAGACGCATGACCGCGAGCGCCGTCGTGGTCTTGCCCGAGCCAGACTCGCCGACGATGGCCAGCGTCTTGCCGCGCGCGATGCTGAACGACACGCCATCGACGGCCCTCACCACCTCGCTGGGCTGAAACCAGCCTGCCTTGCCGCGTGCGAAGTGCACCTGCAGGTCGCTGACCTCGAGCAACGGCGCTGCCGCTTCGATCACGCCACGGCCTCGCGAGACGTGGTCTCGACCCGGCCGTCGGGCGCGAGCAGCCAGCATGCCGCGACATGCGCGCCGCTTGTCGATCCGGCCACCGCGAGCATCGGCGGCACCTCGAGCGCGCAACGCGCCATGGCGTGCGGGCAGCGATCACGAAAAGCGCAGCCGCTCGCCAGCTCCCACAGCGACGGCACCACGCCCGCGATCTCGGCCAACGGGCGCGGACCCTGGCCATCATCGTCGACCAGGCTGCTGCCGAGCTCGGGAAGGCAATCGATGAGGCCTCGCGTGTACGGATGGCCGGGGTGCGCGAGCACTTCGTCGGCCGTGCCCTGCTCGATGACGCGGCCGGCGTACATCACCAGCACGCGGTCGGCCATTTCGGCGACGGCCCCCATGTCGTGTGTGATGAGCAGGATCGCCGTGCCCTTCTCGCGCTGCAGGTCGCGCAGCAGGTCGAAGATCTGCGCCTGCACCGT
>JBDTNU010000297.1:0-5177 GCA_039933535.1 Caldimonas sp.
AGCTCGCTCTTCGAGGTCTTCTCGTTGCCGCTCACCAGGTCGGCCGCCGCCGCGTCGGGACGGGCGCGAAAGGTCGAGACCTCGATCACCTCCGACAAGCCCCGGTCCTGCCGGCCGCGGCCGAACACGACGTGGACGATCCGAAAGCGCCGGCCGATGATGAAGGCGCGCCGGAACAGTCCCTTGACCTGCTCGGGCGTGGCGTTGGTCGCGACGTCGAAGTCCTTGGGGCGCAGTCCGACAACCAGGTCGCGCACCGCGCCGCCGACGATGTAGGCCTCGTAGCCGCCTTCGACGAGCGTGGCCACGACCTTGACGGCGCGCTCGTCGACGAGCTTGGGGTCGATGCCGTGCTCCGACTTGGGGACTTCGACGCGCTTGCCGGCACGCGTGCCCGATTTGCCCGAAGCAGCCTTGCCGAGCAGCCTGTCGATGAATTTCTTGATCATTGTTCGAAGAGTCTCAAGATGCGCCAGCCTCGTTCGCGAGCCAGCGCTTCGAGCTCGGGCGACGGGTTGGCGGCGACCGGGTGGGTCGCGCGCTCGAGCAAGGCCAGGTCGTTGGGCGAATCGGTGTAGACGGTGATGCGCTTGAAATCGCCCCAGTCGAGGCCGCTTTCCGCCAGCCATTGTCCGACACGCGCGACCTTGCCCTCGCGGTAGGAGGGTGTTCCTTCGATCCGGCCGGTGAAATCGCCACCGGCGTCGCGTTCGAGCCGGACCGCAACCAGCGCGTCGATGCCGAAGCGCGCGGCGATCGGCGCGGTGATGAATTCGTTGGTGGAGGTGACGATGGCGAGTCGGTCGCCGCGCTCGCGGTGCACGGCGACCAGCCTGAGTGCCGCCGCCCGGATCGCCGGCTCGATCACCTCGCGCATGAAGCGCGCGTGCGCCGCGGCAAGCTCCGCGGCGGAGCGTCCGCGCAGCGGCGCCGTGGCAAACGCGATGTAGGCGTCGATGTCGAGCCGGCCCTCCTTGTATTGGGCGTAGAAGGCGTCGTTGCCCTCGCGGAATCGATCGGCATCGACCCAGCCGAGGCCGATCACGAACTCGCCCCAGGCGTGGTCCGAGTCGATGGGAAGCAAGGTGAGATCGAGGTCGAACAGGCAGAGGTTCAAGACTCGCCCTCCTCGGCCAGCATCTGCCTCAGCAGCGGCACGGTGATCGCGCGCTTGGTCGACAGCGAGAACTCGTCGAGCCGGTCGAGTTGCGCCATCAGGTGCTTCAGGTCGCGCGCAAAGCGCGTCATCAGATAGTCCATCACTTCGTCCGATAGAAACGTACCGCGTCGATCCGCCTCGCGGCGCAGGGCCGAACGGAGCTCGGGCTCGGGCAACGGCACGAGAGCGAAGACGTGGCCCCAGCCGAGCCTCGTGCGCAGGTCTTCGCGAACCGCGAGGTCGACCGGCGGCACGCTGCCGGCAGCGAGCACGACGGCGGAACGCCCGCTCGCTTCGACGAACAGCGAGAACGCCGCCTGCTGCTGCTCGGCGTCGAGGGCGTCGCAATCGTCGATGACGAGCCAGCTGGCATGCTCGGGCGCCTGCCACGGCGCAGGCACGGCGGCCCCGAACCAGGCCGTCGTCTCGCCCTGCTGTTGCGCCCGTTGCACGAAGGCTTGCAGCAAGTGCGTCTTGCCGCTTCCGGGCACTCCCCAGAGATACACCGGCGGCGCGCCCGGGGCCAGCGCCTGCAGGTGGACGACCGCGCCGGCATTGGCGCCCGGCAGGAAATTCTCGAAGCTGCGCGCCGGCTCCAGCCCGATCGCAAGGGGAATTTGCTTCACGAAGCCCCCACGCTTGCGGCTGGCGCCGCTGCGCTGCCCCCCGAGGGGGCGTTCGCGTCTTGGGGCGGCCCGGCGACGCTCATCCTACGTAGAGGCTGCTCTTGCCGTAGCCGGCGCGCAACCGGCCGACGATGACGGCGATCAGCGCGCTGGCAGGCAACGCGATCAGCACGCCGACGAAGCCGAACAAATGGCCGAACGCGAACAGGGCGAAGATGACGGTGAGCGGGCTCATGCCGATCCGGCCGCCGACCATCCTCGGCGTGAGAAACATGCCCTCGACGACCTGGCCGATGCCATACACGATGAACACCGCCACCGGCCCGTACCAGCCGCTGAACTGGAGGGCGCCAGCGAGCAGCGCGAGGATCAGGCCGATGCCGAAGCCGACGTAGGGAACGAAGATCGCCAGACCCGTGAAGACGCCGACCGGCACCGCGAGCTCGAAGCTGAACAACGCCAGGCCAACGCTGTAGAACGCGGCCATCATCAGCATCACCAGCAGTTGGCCACGCAGGTACTGGCCGAGCACGGTGTCGCATTCGCCGACGAATGAAGCGACCACGCCACGCAGCCGCGGCGGCACGAGATTCGCGACGCGCTCGATGTAGACCGGCCAGTCGGCCAGCAGATAGAACAACACCACCGGAATCAGCACGACGTAACCGACGACGGTCAGGATGATGCTGCCGCCGATTCGGACCGAGGCCAGGGCCGTGGCGATCGAGTCGTCCCAGTTGGCATCGAGGTACTTGAGGACGAAGGCCTTCAGGCTGGCCGAGTCGAGGCCGACGTTGACGCCCATCTGCATCAGCCAGGGCGAAACGGCGCGATTGATCCGCTCGGCAAGCAGCGGCAATTGATCGCGCAGCAGCGGCAACTCCTTCGAGAGAATGGGCACCACCAGCAGCACCAGCGCCGCGGCAGCGACGATGAAGGCGATCTCGACCAGCACCACCGCCAGCGGCCGGGGCACGCGCCTCGCCGCGATCTTCTCGACCGCCGGGTGCAAGGCGTAGGCAAGCACCGCGCCGATCGCGAAGGGCGTGAGCACCGGCGCGAGCAGCCACACCAGCGCGCCCACCGCGATGACCAGCGCCGCCCAATTGAGGATGCGCCGCTGGGCGGGTGTCAAAAGCATGAAAACTTCAGCAGCAGGCCCACTCCGAACCGGCGTCGTGTGTCGATCATCGGTCCTAGTGCAGCCGCGACGTGCCGTCGTGGCCCAGGTCGGCAAGGCGTTTTCGGATCGCGGGCCGGTCCGGCGCATCGGGTGCGTGCTCGAGGTAGCCGGCCAGGTCGGCCATCGCCGGGAACCGCGCCCCGAGCGCCGCGTGGACGAGGCCGCGGTCGCGCCGCTCTTCCCAGGCGTGGGGCAAGAGGATCACGAGCCGTTCCGCGACGCCGAGCAGGCGGGCAGCGTCCTGGCTGCCGCGGAAGACCTCCTTCAGGTTGCGCAGCATCCTCGCGATCACTTCGCGCGGCGCCGCGGCCTGCAGAAAGTCGCTCAGGGCCGGCTCGCTGCCACCGTCGCGGCTGCTGCGTCGACGGTACGGGATGAGCAGCGCATCGAGCGCGTCGCGCGACATCGACTGGCCGGTGAACGGATCGATCACGATCTCGCCCTGCGGCATGTGGACCTTGGCGAGGAAGTGCCCGGGAAAGGAGACGCCGCAGGCATTGAGACCGATCTGGCTCGCCAGCTCGATGTAGATCAGGGCCAGCGTGATCGGGATGCCGCGCCGCGTCTCGAGCACGCAATGGATGTAGCTGTTGCGCGGATCGTAGTAGTCGTTGACGTTGCCGGAAAAGCCGAGCTCCTGGAAGAAGAAGCGGTTGAGCACGCGCAGTCGTTGCATCGGCCCGGCATCGCGCGCGATCCGCTGCCTGAGGCGCACCGCCAATGCGTCGACTTCGGCGAGCGTGGCCTGGGTGTCGAGCCGCGGATAGTCGTGCTGGGCAACGGCGATCGCCGCCTCGAGGAGGGGCAGGCTCGCATCTTCGGCGACGAGCGACGCGAAGTAGTCGAGCGCGGTCGGCGGGAGGAGTGGCAAGAGGCCGGACATGCGACGAGTTTAGAACCTCCAACGCGCCGTGGCGTGCTCAGGCGTGGCCGCGACGCGAGAAATCGCGTGGTCGAAAGCCGGCGGCGAACAGGACGCCGAAGTAGACGAGCGCCGCCGCGGCGAGGCACGCGGCGAGCAACGCGGCGCGCAGTCCGCTGTGCCCGCTCAGGCCGACCCAGTCGATGGCCGCCGTCGCGCCGGCCAGCAGCGCGCCCATGAGGAGCGATGCCAGCACGACAGTCGTGGCAAAGCGCCGCCAGCCGGGCATCGGCAGGTACCAGCCGCCGCGCTTCAAGCCGATGAACAGCCACGTGGCGTTGATCGTCGCGCCCAGCCCGACCGAGAGCGCGAGACCGGCGTGGCCGAGGAACGGAACGAAGAGCACGTTCATCGCCTGCGTCAGCGCCAGCACGATGACGGCGATCGTCACTGGCGTGCGCAGGTCCTGGCGCGCATAGAAGCCGGGCGCGAGGATCTTCACGCCGATGATGCCGACCAGGCCGACGCCGTAAGCGCGCAAGGCGACCGCCGTCTTCGCAACGTCGCGGGCGTCGAAGGCGCCGTGCTGGAAGAGGGTCGCGACGAGCGCCTCGGGAAACACCAGCAGCGCGGCCGCACACGGCAAGGTCAGGACCAGGGCCACGCGCAGGCCCCAGTCGAGCATGCCCGAGTACCCCGCCACGTCCTGGCGCGCCTGCGCCGCGGAGAGCTGCGGAATCAGGACAGCGCCGAGCGCGACGCCGAGCAGCGCGGTCGGAAACTCCATCAACCGGTCGGCATAGAAGAGCCAGGAGACCGCGCCCACGCCCTGGTGCGAGGCGATCTGCGTGTTGATGAGGATCGAGAGCTGCGCCACCGAGACGCCGAGCAGTGCCGGCGCCATCTGGCGCAGCACGGTGCGCGTGCCAGGGTGGCGCCACGCCGTGACCAGCGACCGGAAGCCCAGCCCGATATGCGGCAGCCGGCCGATGCGCAGCAGCGCCGGCACCTGCACCGCGAGCTGGAGCACGCCGCCCAGCATCACGCCGGCCGCCAGCGCATAGATCTTCTCGATGCCGGCCCGCTCGAGGACCGGCACGAGCAGGACCACGGCGGCGATCATCGACAGGTTGAGCAGCACCGGCGTCGCCGCCGGCACGGCAAAGCGCTTCCATGTGTTGAGCACGCCTGCGGACAGCGAGACGAGCGAGATGAAGCCGATGTAGGGAAACATGATCCGCGTCATGACGACCGCGTCGTCGAAGCGGGCCAGTCCAGACGCCATCAGCCAGACGACCAGCGGCGCGGCGACGACGCCGACGATGCAGGTCAGGACGAGGGCCCAGA
>JBDTNU010000298.1:0-5163 GCA_039933535.1 Caldimonas sp.
CCTCGAACGCCCACACTTATCGGCTGTTAGTTTTTAAAGAGCGGGCCTTGCGGCGCGGCTGAGAGCCTTAAAAGCACTCTCAGCGAAGACAACGATTCTCGCACGGTTTTCGAAGCCTTGTCAAGCCGTCTGCCGACTCGTGAGGAGGGGCGCTGTGCCCCTGCAAGGCTCCCGCGCCGCTTTGCAGCAGCACGAGGGCCGCGACTATAGCGCAGCGACGGAGGACACTGCTCCGGTCGCGGAATCAAGGTCCGTCGGCTTCGGGTTCTCGCTCGCCATGAGGCTCGTCACCGCGTGACATTCGCGCTCCGGATCATCGGCGCCGATGATGCGCTCGAGTGAACGCGACCAGCGTCCTGCGTCGGCGCCAAGCACACGCTGCTTGACCGCAACGATCTGCGACGGATGCATCGAGAAGCTGCGCAAGCCCATGGCCAGCAGGAGCTCGCTGAAGGCCGTGTCGCCCGCCATTTCACCGCACACGCTGACACCCTTGCCGGCAGCGCGCGCACCAGCGATCGTCTGCGCGATGAGGTGAAGAACTGCGGGGTGCCACGGGTTGTAGAGATGCGCCACCGCTTCGTCGGCGCGATCGATGGCAAGCGTGTACTGGATCAGGTCGTTGGTGCCGATCGAGACGAAGTCGAAGTGGCGCAGGAAAGCGGGAAGCATGAGCGCCGCCGCGGGGACTTCGACCATCGCGCCGATCTCGACCGGACCATACGCGCGGCCCGCGTCGTCGAGTTGCTGGCGCGCGCGCGCCAGCGCATCGAGCGTCTGCCGCACCTCGCTGAGGTGCGCGACCATCGGCAGCAGCACGCGCACCTTGCCGTGCGCGGCGGCACGCAGGATGGCGCGCAGCTGCTGGCGAAACATGGCTGGCTCCGCGAGGCTCCAGCGGATGGCGCGCAGGCCGAGCGCCGGGTTCAGGGCGTGCTCGTGGCGAAGCTCGTTGGCCGACATCCGATCAAGCGCCTTGTCGGCGCCGATGTCGACGGTGCGGATCGTGACGGGCAGCCCTTTCATCGCGTCGACCGCGGTTCGATAGGCTTCGAACTGTTCGTCTTCACCGGGCAGATCGCCGCCACGATTCATGAACAGGAACTCGCTGCGGAACAGGCCGATGCCGCACGCGCCGGCCTCGAGCGCCACGGCCGCGTCGCCAGGTTGCTCGATGTTGGCGAGCAGCTCCACCGTTTCTCCATCGAGCGTCACGGCAGGCAGATGACGCAGGCGCGCGAGCCCGGCCCGGCTGGCGTCGCGCTCGCGCTTGATCGCGCGATATTCCTCGATCACCGACGCTGGCGGATCGACGATCACCGTACCGGCGTCGCCGTCGATGACGAGCCAGTCGTCCTGCCGGATCAGCCTGCTCGCCTCGCGCGCGCCGACCACCGCCGGGATGTCCATGCTGCGCGCGACGATGGCGGTATGCGAGGTCTTGCCGCCGACGTCGGTGACGAAGCCGAGGAAGACGCCTCCCTTCCACTGCAGCATGTCGGCCGGCGAAATGTCGTTGGCGACGAGCACGAGCGGGTCACCGCTCGTGGCATGCGCCATCATGGGCGAGGCGCCGTCCTCGCCGCGCGCGAGCACGCCGAGCAGGCGCTCGACCACCTGCTCCAGATCGGCCTTGCGCTCGCGCAGGTACTCGTCTTCCATCTCGTCGAACTGACGCGCAAGCACCTCGAGCTGCGCCGAAAGCGCCCACTCCGCGTTGTAGTGACGCTCGCGAATCCACTGCTTGGTCGCGCCGGTCAGCGTGTCGTCGTGGAGCAGCATCAGGTGCACGTCGAGCAAGGCCGACAGCTCGGCCGGCGCCTCGGCCGGGAGGTCGTTCTTCATCGCCGCCAGCCCGGCCGCGACCGCGTCTCGCGCGACGCGCAGGCGATCGATCTCGGCATCGACCGCGTCTTCCCCGACGTAGTAGTGCGCGACGTCGATCCGGCTCGACGCGACGAGCACCGCGCGGCCGATCGCGATGCCTCTAGAGACCGGCAATCCGAACAGCTGGAAAGTCATGCGAACGATCCTAGCAATGCAGCAATTCCTACTGCCCTTCGCCGAACTTGTCGTCGATGAGCGCGACCAGCGCATCCATCGCCTGGCGCTCGTCTTCGCCCTCGGTCTCGATCTCGATCTCGGTGCCGATGCCCGCGGCCAGCATCATCACGCCCATGATGCTCTTGGCATTGACGCGCCGGCCGTTTCGACTGAGAAATACCTCGCTGCGAAAGCTGCCTGCGAGCTTGGTGAGCTTGGCCGACGCGCGAGCGTGCAAGCCGAGCTTGTTATTGATCCTTGAGGTCGCCTTGATCACTGCCACGCGCTTTCAGAGTCTGGTTCTGGGGCCGCGACGTGGCCACCTGCATCACGCCTTGCGTCGCTCCGGCCACGGCGCGCGCTGCCAGGACCTCGATCGAGTCGCCGGCATAACAAAGCGAGCGCCAGAGCATCGGCACATTGACGCCCGCAACCACCTTGACCAGCACGCCGTCAGCCAGCTTCAGCGCGATATTGCAGGGGGTGGCGCCGAACACGTCCGTCAGGATCAACGCCTCGGGCGTGCGCACCTGCTCGAGCATCGCCCTGGCTTGTGCCTCGATTTCCTCGACCGACAGGTTGGCCGGCACGTCGAGTGCGGCGAGCTGTCTGGCGCAGTCCGGATAGGCATGCTCGGCCACTGCTTTCAGCGACGACGCCAGCGGCGCGTGGGCAATGATCAGGAGTCCGGGCATGGCCGCGCATTATCGACAGTTGGCGTCGCGAGCGATCGCCGGGCGGTTTTACCGCTCAAGCCGGGACGACCTTGACTGCGCCGAAGAACGTTTCCACGGCGTCCGGCGACACCGTTTCGCCGATCGCCGTGACCTGGTACAGGCGCAGGCCTCGGGCAAAGAACGCGGCATGCTCGATGACGCGCCGGCCGTCGGGAAGGCGGCCTTCGATCCGCAGCGCCGCACTCTGCTCGTTCGGCGTCGCGCCCGGCACGAGAAAAGTCCGAGCCACCGCCGTGCCTCCGACATTCGCAGCCGCGCGGGCGCGCAGCTCGGCCAGCAGCGGCGCGCCCTGCGCCGCCTGCGGCGCGTCGACATAGACGAGCGAGAAGGTCGCACCGGCGGCGTTGCACGAAACCATTTGCATGCGCAGGTCCACGGCGGCCATGCGGACCGATCGCTCATGCGGATCGGGTCGGCAGGGAAAGAGCATCGTCACGCCGCTGTCCTGGGGCCGCACGTCGCGCCAGTCGAGCGACGGAGAACAGGCGACAAGCATGGCCGGGAAGACGGCCACCGACCAGCCGCGTGAAATCCTCATCGCGACGATTATCCGGATGCACGGCCGGGCGGCGCACCGACAATGGCGCGATGGCCAACGCCGCTCCATCGATTCCCGCGCAGTGCGACGACGCCGCCGATACACCGCAGGCGCTCTCCGGCGTGCGCGTTCTCGACCTCTCGCGCGTGCTCGCCGGGCCGTGGTGCACCCAGGTGCTTGCCGACCTCGGCGCCGATGTGATCAAGGTCGAGCGTCCCGCAGGCGAAGATCATCCCGGCGGCGACGACACGCGCGGCTGGGGTCCGCCCTTTCTCAAGGACAGCGACGGTCAGGAGACCGGCGAAGCGGCCTACTACCTCGGCACCAATCGCAACAAGCGATCGATCACCATCGACATCGCAACACCCGCCGGCGCCGACCTGGTTCGCACGATGGCGGCACATTGCGATGTCCTGGTCGAGAACTTCAAGGTCGGCGACATGGCCAGGCACGGCCTCGACGCCGCGTCGATGCTCGCTCTCAGTCCGCGCCTGATCTACTGCTCGATCACCGGCTTCGGCCAGACCGGCCCGTACCGCGAGCGCGCCGGCTACGACTACGCCGTGCAAGGCATGGGCGGCCTGATGAGCGTGACCGGCCCGTCGCGCGCCGAGATCGCCGACGCCGCGCCGGGCGGCGGGCCGCAGAAAGTCGGCGTGGCGGTCGCCGACCTGTTCACCGGCATGTATGCGGTGACGGCCATCCTGGCGGCGCTGCGCCATCGCGACGCGACCGGCCAAGGCCAGGCGATCGACATGGCGTTGCTCGACACGCAGGTGGCCATGCTCGCCAACCTCGGCGCCGGCTACCTCACCACCGGGGCAGCGCCGCAGCGCGCCGGCAACGCGCACCAGAACATCGTGCCCTACCAGGTGTTCGAAGTGTCGGACGGGCACCTCATCCTGGCGGTTGGCAACGATGGCCAGTTCGCGCGCTTTTGCGCGGTCGCCGGGTGCGCCGACCTCGCCCTCGACCCGCGATTTGTGCGCAACGCCGATCGCGTTCGCCACCGCGCGATCCTGGTTCCGCTGCTTGCTGCCGCGCTGAAGTTGCGGCCGCGTGCAGAGTGGATCGAGACGCTCGAGGCGGCCAAGGTACCGTGCGGGCCGATCAACGACCTGGCCGAGGTCTTTGCCGACCCCCAGGTGCGCTCGCGCGACATGACGGTGGAGATGGCGCACCCGCTCGCGGGATCGATCCGCGTCGTCGCCAGTCCGCTCAAGCTCTCCCGGACACCGGTGCGCTACCGCCTCGCGCCGCCTTTGCTCGGCGCCGATACCGAGCAGATCCTGGCCGAGTTCGGATTCGGCCCGGCCGCGATCGATTCGCTACGCGAAGAGGGCGCGATCTGAGCCTGGGCGTCGACACCGAGCGCGCTGCCTTGAGGCTCAGGATAGTGAACAAGTTGTCACATTTGGCGACTTTCTGTGACCGCTCGTCCGCGCCATCCAGCGGGCCACTGGCGCCCCGCAGGCCCCGCACCGACACTTCTCGCTCCCCGCGCCGACGTGCCGAACAATTCCCCGATGCCTCAAGCCAGCCTCTCTCTTGCCGTGCAAAACCACCCAGAAGCCGCCGCCGACACGGACGCCGACCGCTGGCACGAACTGGTCTCGCAGGTCGGCGCCGAAATCGCGGCGCCGCTCACCGCTGCGCTCGAGCGCATCCACGTCCTGACTGCCACCGGCAAGATCGACCGCGCCAGCTTGCGGGCCCTGCGCGACGAGGTCGAGCAGGCGCGCCAGATCGGCATGATCGGCCAGCAGCTCACCCGATTCGCCTCCGGTCGCGTACGCCAGTCGCACGAGGTGCTGCAACTCGAAGAAGTGCTGAAGAGCGTGCTGG
>JBDTNU010000299.1:0-5159 GCA_039933535.1 Caldimonas sp.
GGATGGTGCGCTCGACCTTGCCCTTTTCGTTGCCGCGGTAAGGCGCGCAGGGCTGCGGCGCAAAGTGGTAGTGACCGGCCAGCTCCAGGATCTGCGGGTTGAAGCGGATGTGGTCGCCCTGGCGGTCGAGCACCACGCTCTTCAGGTTGTCGTAGAGGATGATGCGCGGCGCACCACCCAGCGCCTCGAAGCCGAGGAGGTGGCCGCGCAGGAAGCTCTCCATGCTCTGGTCGAAGCAGAAGCGCGCGTACATCGCACGCGACCACGACAGGACCATGACGAAGCAGGACAGGATGCGCTGCGCGCTGCCGATGCGCACCTTGCCGAAGTGGCCCCAGTCGACCTGCGCCTGCTCGCCCGGCATCGTGCGCAGCCGAAAAAAGGCCTCGCTTCGCGGTGCGGGACGCGCGTCGCGCGCAAGGGCGCGCACCAGCGTCAGGCCCCCGGTGTAGCCGCGCACTCGCAGCATCTCGAAAAGGCGCGTCGCGCGCAGCCGCGGATGCGTGGCCAGAGTCTCGGCCACGAAATCGCGGAATGGGTCGAGCTTCGAGCCGCGCACCAGCCGCGCGCCTTTGCGCTGGACGTCGATGGCGCGCTCGACGGTGTCGTGGTGCAGGCCGAGCTCGCTCACGATGGTGCCGATACGCCAGTGCTCGGCGAAGTGAAGGCGCCTGATCCGGGCGCGCAGCTCCGGATCAATCATGGCGGCCGCCGGTCTCAGCTCGGAGCCGGCGGCGGTCGTGTCGGCTGAGCTTGCCGCCGCCGCAGCTCGGAGAGCCGGATGTGGCGGACGTACGGAGTCGAAAAACTGCAGCGGGCGCAGCGTGGCCATAGCTCGCGCCCGCGCATCTTGCCTTGCGCATGGGTGACCTTCCGGCTCCCGCTCGCCGTCGCCGTCGTGGCGCACTCGGCGGGAGACCGGACGAGATCTACGGCAGAGGCAAGTTCCTGGGTAGCCTGATGCGTCACTTTCTGCGGTCCCTCGCGATACGAATGCTGGCGGGCTGCGTGAAGCCGGCCACCGCGACGTCCGGACTGGTAGCGCCTGCCGGCGGCCTTCACCGACGCGTGCCTGGCAGCCTTGCTACATGCGTCCGAACAGTAGCGGTCGCCTCGGTCGCACCGGCCGCAGAGGTAAAACAGCGATCCACACGGGCACAGCACGAAACGCAGCGAGTCCACGGGCTCCTTGGTCGAGCCGAAAACTGGACCCCGTCGTCACCCCGTGCGACGAATCCCGCCGTCGCACACCGGGCTCGCACCCGTACCACTCGAAGGCTCGGAGTTGGCGCTCCGGGCCTTCACCATTTCTGCTCGCAGCCGCTTGCTACCCTACGCGGCTGGCCTGGGCCAGTTTTCGGTCGCGGCCGAGCTGCTGGTTTTCTGCGCTTTCAAGCCGCTGCCGACAAGTGCAAGGAGCGAGACATTCCACGTATTCAGATCCCCCTGTGTAGACGGCAGGAGAAATCCGACGAAATCTGACAGTCGATCGGCGGTACCGCGGTGGCGGATCAGAACCCAGGGTCGTCGTCGGGAAGCGGCGCGCCCGCGGCGGCCTCGGCGAGGACGCGACGGTACTCGTCGAGCGCGCGCCGCAGACTCGCCGCGATGACGAGGACCTTGTGTGCGGCTTGGAGGTCGGCGTCGCGCGGAAGCGGGTAGTCGGTCCCGAGCTGGGGGCGACGAGCGCGTAAACAGCGACCTGGAGCGCGGTGTGGAGAACGGCCATGACCGCGAGCTCGGGGTCGCGCTCGAGGTCGGGAGGCCTGGGCAACCAGTCGAGGTCCGGCAGAACGGCGCGGAGCATGGTCAGCGCCGCTTCGGTTTGGGCGGGGTGCGCGGCGGCTTCGGCGCACCGCTGGAGCGCGTGGTCGAGTTCTTCTGGCGCCACGAGTCGGCGTCGATGTCGACGGTGTGGCAGTGCTGGGCGAAGCGGTCGACCATCGCGGCGATACACGCGGCGCCCGGGAACACGGTGCCCCACTGCTTGAACGATAGATTGGTGGTGATCACTGTCGAGGCCTTCTCGTGCCTGCGGCTGACGATGGTGTAGAGCAGGTCGGCGGCGCGGCTGTCACACGGCAGGTAGCCCATCTCGTCGAGGATGAGGACGTCGGGCGACGCGTAGCGTTTCAGGCGTCGATCGAGCGCGGGCAGCGACTCCTGCTTGACGAGATCGCCAAGCGCCTCGGCCAGCGTGGCGAAGCGCACCGTCCGGCCGCGCGCCAGTGCCTCGAGCCCGAGGCACTGCGCGAGCATGCTTTTGCCGACGCCGCTCGGACCTCGGAAGAGCACATTGTCGCCGCGGTCGAGGAAGTCGAGCGTGAAGAGTCGCTCGATGAGCTGCCGATCGATCTCGCGCGGATGCGCCCAGTCGAAAGTGTCGAGCGCAGTGACGGTACCGAGGCACGCGGTGCGCGTGCGCCGCCGAAGATTGCGAGTCTCTCGCTCGCGGCGCTCGAGCACGCAGAGCTGCTCGACGGACTCGACGGCGCCGAGGCGACTCTTGGTCGCGTGGCCGAACAGCGCGTGCAAGGACTCGGCGGAGGCGCGGAAGCCGAGCGCACGCAGCCCGTCGATCAGGTCATCGTCTTTTGGCATCGTAGGTCTCCAAGTCGTGGGGGATGACGTCGCGATCGGGGATGTGGCCGGGCAGCGCGAACGGCAGCGGCACCGGCAGCGCCTGCTGGCGGCGGCGCTGCTCGCAGGCGACGGCCAGCGCACCGGGATCCCACAGCCCGCGCAGCGCGGCGTCGGCGACGACCGGCGCGAGGATGGCCTCGCCGTACAGGTCGAGCAGCTTGATGGTGCGCGTGACGAGGACGCCGACGAAGCGGCCGCTGTCGAGCCAGCGTGTGATGAGCACATCCACGCCGGGCAAGAGCGCGCGCAGGCGATCGCGGCCCTTGAGATCCCGCGCGCCGCGCCGCTCGGCGAGCAGCGCCGCGCGATGCTCGGGCGCTTCGATCTGCTGTTTTCGGCCGTAGCAGCGAGGGTGCCGCGCGACCTCGTCTTGGCCGTCGAGCAAGCGCACCGTCACGTCGTCGGCCGCGAGCGTGAGCGAACGCTCGGCGTAAGTGTGCGGCACAGAGTAATCGTTGGTGTCGAAACGAATGAACGCCGTCTTGTCGGCGGGAACCGGCGTCACGAGGTCAGTCGCGGGCAGCGGCTCGGGCGGCGCAAGCAGCCGCAGCCTTTCCTCGGCGAAGACATCGGCGACGGTGCGCGGGATCTGCCGGGGATGCGGGCGCGGCAGCGCGATCTCCTCGATGAACCGAAGCAGGTCGCGATTGCCCTGCTCGAGGCTGCCAATCGTGCGGCCGGCGAAGAAGCGATCGCGGAGGTAACGGATCGAGCGCTCGACGCGACCTTTTTCCTGCGGCTGCCGGACAGTGCAAAGCCGCGGCTGCACCCGGCACTTGCCGCAGAGGTCGAGCAGCGTCGGATGAAAGCGCACCGCGGCGCCGTGCCGCTCGAGCACGACGATCTTCGGATTATCGAACAGCCACTGACGCGGCGTGCCACCGAAGTAGCTGAGCGCGCGCACGAGCGAGCGGCACAGCGAGTGGACCGTCAGGTCGAGCACCAGCTCGGCCCACAGCGCGCGCGAGTGCGAGAGCACCATCACGAACGCCCACAGCGCGCGGCGCCCGCCGGTGACCGGCAAGTCGCCAACGTGCGCCCAGTCGATCTGTGCCTGCTCGCCGGGTAGCGGGTCGGTGCGGAGATACGCCGTCGCCGGAGCCGACGGCCGCATGCTGGCGACGTAGTAGCGCAGCGTGCGGAGGCAGCCCGGATAGCCGCGCTCGCGCGCCATGTCGAAGACGCGCGTCGCGCGGAGACGCGGGTACTGCCGCAACGTGTCCTCGATGAACGGCAGGTACGGCGCGATCAGCGTGGTGCGCTGCCGGACCACCGCCGAGTCGGGCGGCGGCAGCAGACCGAGTGCGCGCCGGACCACGTCGGCGTGGACGCCGAGCTGGCTCGCGATGGTGCCAACCCGCCAGTGCTCGGCGAAGTACAGGCGGCGGATCTCGGCCTCGACCTCGGGCGGCTTCGTCATCGCCGCTCTGCACGGTCACGGTGGCCGCCGACGACGTCGGCGCCGGTCGCGCGGGCGCCGGTACCACTGCAAGTGCGCGGCGCGAACGAAGTGCCCCTGCCGACCACAGCAGGCACAGCAGAAAACAAAGCGATCTTCAGCATCAGCTGCCCTCACGACCGCAGCCAAGGTGCCGTCCATCGGCGCCGATGGCTCGGCGATCGGCACCATTGCGGCGCGGGCAAGTTTTTCGGAACCCTGATCCGTCACCAAAGTGCCGGCGCGGCGTCGCCGCGCCCGAAGCGCGCGCATGTGATCACGGTGGTCCTTGCGCCCGAGCGCGGTCGCCTGATGGCGTGCGCGCGCTCGGCGCTTGTCCTGCGTGCGCTTCTCGTCCCGGCAGCGCCCCGAGCAATATGCCTGGCCGCGATCGCAGCGGCGGCAGATATGGAACGCCCCGGCGCACAAGCCGCAGCGACCCTCGCGAAAGCTATCGTCTTCGAGCGCTGGACACACGGGGCTTGAGCCGTACCGGGCCGCCTCTCTACACTCGCGCGCGAGAGGTGTCCATGTCTCGCAACAAGAAACCTACGAAGAGCCAGAAGCAGCGCCGCGGCAAGCCGCGCGAAGCGGCGCAGGCGCGCGACGAGCAGCAGGAACTCGAGCAAGAAACCGTCGATCGCCTCTTCTGCTCGACGACCACCGCCATCGACGCGACGCACTTGTGCGAGCTCCGCATCGAGGACGCCGTGGGCGACGCGCAGATCGCACGCCTCTATCACGAGGTCTGGACCGAGCGCGGGGCGGGTCCCGCCCGTGAGCTGGCACCACTCCTCACCGAAGTCCTCCAGGAACTGGATCGACATCAAGCTGCAATGGGTGAACTGGCTCGCCGCCTCGACGATCTCGCGACCGACGCCTCGACCCACGACCATCTCGCGCCGGCACCCGATGCGCTCGCGCGCGTCCGTCGCGCACTCGACGGTCTGAACACTGACAGCGATCCCGACGACGTCGATTTCGACGACCTCGCCTCACCGTAGAGCGGCACTCGGCCCGATCAGGTCAGCGCGCGACAGGACTGTCAGAAAACGTCGGTTTTCGGCTGCCGTTTACA
>JBDTNU010000300.1:0-5151 GCA_039933535.1 Caldimonas sp.
CCTGTTCCGGATTCAGCCACTCGTTTTGCGCATAGTCCGACTGCTGCGGCGTCGGCATCGTGCCCACGTCGGCCAGCTTCCTGGCGACCACGAGCATGTAGACCTCGTGCGAATTGCGCAGCGTGACGCGCCGCCTGACGGTGATCGGGTCGGCCACCTTCCACCAGTGTTTCGGATCGGCCTTCTGCGCGAACCAGAGGCCGACCAGCTCGAAGCCGTTCTTCGCGCGGTAGAGATTGAAGAACAGCTCCGGCGAGAACTGATAGAAGCCATGGCCTGCGAGATTGTTCGCTGGCAGCGAATGGAAGATGTGGCCGCCGACCCGACAAAGCGCGGCGCAGTTGCGCCAGGCCACCGGAAAGTCGAACACGTGCTCGAGGCATCCGAAATCGAGCACCGCGTCGTAGCTGCCGAGACCGGGCTGGTCGGCCGGCCAGGGCAGGTTCATGTCGTGCAGCAGCGTCGCCTGCTCGTAGGCCGATGCATCGACGGAATCGACGCTCGCGGCGCCGAACCACTGCTCCATCAAGGGCTCGAAATAGCGGGCGCGGCCGGGTTCGGCCTCCGGCTCGCGCAAGGCCGGCAAGCCACGCAGGGCGCGCTGCCTTTCCATATCCGGCGCGTCGATGAAGACCGCCTGCCTGCCGATGCCGACTGTCCGCCCGAAGCGGGCACCGCGATCCTGCGCGTGGCCGAGCAGCGCGAGGTTGTGAAGGTCGATGCCCATTGCTGCGGCGCGTCGTTCGTCAGCGTGCGGCCGCGCGCAGGCGTGTCGCGGCCATCGAGGCGACCGCGACGACGATCACGAGCAGCTCGACACCGATCGCCGTCCACGCCAGGCCGGGCGCGCCGGCGGCGCCGCCGTAAGTCGATGCGATGGCCACGCCGGCCACGCCGCCGACGATCACGCAGGTCCGATACGCGTGGTCGTAGCGGCCGCTGCCGAGCATCCAGTAGCCGATGAACTTCCAGCCGAGCAGGATCGGCCAGAGCAGGGCCAGCACCAGCGCCACGGCATGAACGCGCTGCACGTCGATGCCGCCGGCACGCGCCGCGATGTGCGGCTCCAGCCAGGGCCAGAGCACCTGCACCGCCGCAAACGCGAGCGCACCGGCCACGCTGCCGAGCGCCGCCCAGCGCGCCGCATACCAGAGCGCGGCGCGCGCGCTCTCTCCGAACAGGGCGACGATGCGCGGATAGACCAGCGAGTACACCGGATCGGCGGCGCCGAGCAGGGCCCGGACGATGCGATCGGCCATGAAGTAGACGCCGAGCTCGGGCTTGCTCAGCTGCGCCGACGCCGCGGCCGGCAAGGCCAGCGAATAGGCGGCGCCTGCCACGGCAACCGGCAGCATCTTCCAGCCGAGCCGCAGCCCCGGACGGAGCGCCGTCCGCTCGAGCAGCGATGCGCCTTGGCCCTGCGCCGCCAGGTCGGCGAGCAGCCAGCGCCAGCCGAGCACCGCAAGCACGGCCGAGGCGACGAACTGGAGCAGCACGAACGCGAGCACGCTGGTCGCGAACGCCCAGCACGCGGCGATCAGCGTGGCATAGACAAGCACCTCGACGCGCGACCAGCGATCGAGCTGCTGCGTCGCCTGCAGGTACCAGGTGGCGGGCCAGCCCAGCACGCAGGCGAGCGCGGCGATCGAGAGTGAGTCGACGAGCGGGTGCTGTGCTTCGCGAGAAGCCCAATGCACCGCCACGAAGGCGAGCAGGACCGCGGGCAGCGACAGGGCGAGACGGGCGGTGAAGACCTGCTGCGCGAGCTGCCAGCGCCGCGGCGCATCGGCGCCGACCGCGAGCCGCGTCGCCGCCGCGAGAAATCCGCCTTCGACCAGGGTGGCCAGCAGACCGGCCCAGATCAGGATGAAGCCGAGTCGCCCGAACTCGTCGGCGCCGACCCGCGACGCGACCAGCGGCAGCACGAGCAAGGGCAGCGCGAGCCGCACGGCCGCGGCCGCGTAGACCTGCGGCAAGGCGGTCAGCAATCGAGGCGCCGGCGCCGTCATGCTCCGTCTTGCTTGATCACGAGCCGCGCCGTGTAGTCGACGCGATGGAGGAACACCGGTTCGGCCTGCGTCGCGAAGTACTCGTCGACGGCTTGCCGCGCGCCTTGCCAGTGGCCGTAGTCGTCGATGACGAGAACCCCGTGTCGCGTGAGCAGTGGGTAGAGGTGCTGGAGCTCGTGGCGGGTCGACTCGTACCAGTCGGTGTCGAGCCGCAACAGCGCGATGCGCTGCGGCAGCGTTGCCGGAATCGTCACTTCGACCTTGCCCTGCACGAAGTGGATGCGTTCGGCCGGATAGCCGGTCGAGGCGAGGTTGGCCTGCACGTCGGCCAGCCCGGCTTCGCACCACACGCCCTCGCCGCGCGGCGTGCGCGCGAGTTGCGCGGCCGCTGTCTCGCCGCTCGTGCTGCGGTCTTCGGCGCCCGGCTCGCTCATGCCCTCGAAGGTGTCGTAGAGCCAGAGCCGGCGCGTGGTGTCGCCGCGCGCCATGAGCGCCAGGGCCGCCAGCATCATGCTGCCGCCGCGCCAGACGCCGCACTCGACGATGTCGCCGGGAATGCGATGGCGCACGACGTGATCGATGGCGCCGAGCAGGCTGGCGCGCCGATCGAGGCTGGTCATCGTGAACGGTTCGACGCGGCCGACGATTTCGCGATCGGCGGGCGCGAGATCGACAAGCGCGGCGCTGCGGCGATCGGCGGTGCGCGTCAGCTCGAGGCCGGCGCGGGCCAGGGCGCTCTTGATCATCTGCTTCATGGCAATCGGCGGCTCGGGTTCTCGCGGGTGCCGGCGGGCAGGGCTCGCGCCCGGCCACGCCGGGCCGGCAAAGCCGCGCGATTGTGGCATCGGCCTGCTTTCACGCCGCTGCGTAGACCGTGGCGGCATCAGCGGTGGTCACCGACCAGGCAGAAGCGTCCTGGGCCGCCTGAAAGGCCTGGACGATGGCCTCTTCGTCGTGCCCGAGGTGCTCGAGACAGTCGGCGACCGCGTCGGCGCTGCGCTCTTTCATGAGCAAGGCGCCGAGGCCGAAGCGACGCATGAAATCGCCGAGGTCGCCCACGTCGGCGCAGATGAAGACACGGCCGTGATGGAGCAGCGAGAACAGTGCGCCAGACTGCGACGCCGCACGGTACGGAAGGATGAAGACGACGTTGCGCGACAGCAGGTGCAGCAGTTGTGCGGCGTCTATGAAACCGTCTTCGACGCGAACGCCGAGCGCTGCAATCTCGTCGCGCAAGGCGTGCAGTTCGGGCGCCCAGGCGCCGTGGATCTCGAGTCCGACGCCCAGGTCACGAATGCGCTCGGAACGCGCCAGCTCCTTGAACAGCTCGATGCCCTTGTAGGGCTTGACGGTGCTCCAGTAGACCAGCGCTTCCGGTCGCCCGCTCGTCGTGTAGCGGGTCGCCGTAAGGCCTGGGGAGACCGGCGAATGCCCGTGCAACACGACGCGCGACTTCGCGAGAAAGTGTGTTCCGTAGCGGGCCATGAAGTCGTCTTGCGTGAATCGGCTGACGAAGACCAGCGTCCGGGCCAGCCGCGCAATGCGCTCGGTCGACGCATGACGGCGCTCTGCGAACCCATGCGGAACCGCGTTGTGCACGGTGAAGACCAGGCGCTTTCGCATCGCCCACAGAAACGGCATCTCCAGCGGCCACCAGACGCTGAACTGCAGGTTGATCGCGTCGTAGCGACCGCGTCGACGCCACAGGCCGAAGAGCAAGGCAAGGTAGGCCAGCGCGCCCTGCCAGCGCGGCGCAACCGTTCCCGAGATCGCGCGGTCGTACACCGAAGCGCCCGGAAGTTTCTTCATCGCGTCGAGGAGGTCGCCGTTGTAGCGGGTGCGCGAACCGTAGAAGTCGACGTCGATGCCCTGGTCTGTCAGGGCCAGGGCGAGCTGATGGTCGTAAGGTAGTGCGAACGAGCCGCCGTCGACGAGCGCGACTCTCACGATCGCACGCGGCCGGCGGAGCTCACGGCGCAGTCCACGCGGCGCTCAGTGGGCGAACCAGAAGCGGCGATCGAGCGTGTAGGCCAGCTCCCCGGTGCGCTCGCCGAGGTCCTGCGCCGGGTTGCCGCCGACGATTCGCCGCGCCGGCACGCTCTTCGTGACGACCGAGCCGGCCATTACGACCGAGCCCGTGCCGAGTTGCACGCCGGGCATGATCATGGCGCCGGCGAACACGACGGCGTAGTCGCCGATGTCGACCGCCTTGCCGCGCGCCGCGAAGCCGGCGTCGTTCACGTCGTGGCCGAGCGTGTAGATGCGAACGTCGTGGGCGATCGAGACGTTCTTGCCGATCGCGATGCCGGTCCGGTTGTCGAGATAGACGCCGCGATTGACGAGCGTGCCTGCGCCGATCCTGAGCCGTCCGACGTGGAAGAAGCGCACGCCGCCCTGCACGGTGGCCGAACGGTCGATGTCGAATCGGCACAGTCGGTAAAGCAGCGGCCGCAGAACGAACGGCAGGCAGCGATGCACTGTGTTGATCGCCGCCAGGCCGAGAAAGTAGAGCTGCGATCGGACTCGGGAGCCGCCCTGATCCACCGGCGACGTCACGCGGCCTCGGAGGTCTTGGACAGGCTCATGGGCGAAGGATTCTAGGTGGCGGCCAGCGGGCGCCGGCCCCCGGATGAAGTCGAAGCGACCGCCTAGAATTTTCCGCTCCGAGGAGGCCCATGGACGACAACTCCCTTATCGCCGAACGCCGTGCCAAGCTGGCCGCGATTCGCGCCCGCGGCGTCGCGTTTCCGAACGACTTCAAGCCGCGCGACCGCGCCGCCGAGCTGGCGCGCAAGCACGGCCACCTCGACAACGAGGCGCTCGAGCCCTTGCAGGTCGCGGTCAGCCTGGCCGGCCGCCTGATGCTCAAGCGGGTGATGGGCAAGGCCAGTTTCGCCACGGTGCAGGACGCGACCGGACGAATCCAGCTGTTCGTGACCCGGGACGCGCTCGGCGAAGAAGGCTACGAGTCGTTCAAGCACCTCGACCTCGGCGATATCCTCGGCGCCGAAGGCGTGTTGTTCAAGACCAAGACCGGCGAGCTTTCGGTTCGCGTCTCGGCGCTGCGCCTCCTGACCAAGAGCCTCAGGCCGCTGCCCGACAAGTTTCACGGCATCGCCGACTCGGAGCAGAAGTACCGGCA
>JBDTNU010000301.1:0-5126 GCA_039933535.1 Caldimonas sp.
CGAGCTGCGCAAGGCCTGGGGTCCGCACGCCTTGCCCATCATCGCGCTGACCGCGGCCGCGCTCGTTTCCGAGCGCGACCTGGCCCTCGCCGCCGGCATGAACGACTTCCTCACCAAGCCGATCGATGCGCCGAAACTGCGGCGCACGCTGGCGCGTCATGTGCGGCGCATGCCGGGCACCGAGACCGTCGATTCGGCTTGACCGCGCGCGGCCCCGCCCCCGCAGAGCCGCCTTTGGTCACACCGCGAGCGGCAGCTCCCTGAGCCGCTTGCCCGTCAATGCGAACAAGGCATTCGCCAGCGCCGGCGCGAGCGGCGGCGTGCCGATTTCGCCGACGCCTCCGGGCGATCGCGTGCTCGCCACGAGATGCGTCTCGACGCGCGGCGAGTCGGCCAGGCGAACCATCGGGTAGCTCGGGAAGTTGGTCTGCTTGACGACGCCGTCCGAGATGTCGATGCGGCCGTAGAGCGCAGCGCTCAGGGCGAAGATGACCCCGCTTTCCAGTTGCTGCGCGACGATGCCGGGGTTGACGACGGTGCCGACATCGGCGGCGCAGACGACCCGATGCACGCGCGGCACGCCGGCTTCGATCGACGCCTCGACGACCTCGGCAACGATGCTGCCGAAGCTCTCGTGCAGGGCGACGCCGCGAGCCCTGCCAGGGGCCAGCGCTTGCGCCGCGCCATAACCCGGCCAGCCGGCGCGCCGCGCGCAGAGCAGCAGCACGGCGTGATGGCGCGGCGCGTCTTTCAGCAGCGCGAGCCGGTAGGCGACGGGATCCTGCTTCGCCTCGTGCGCCAGCTCGTCGATGAAGCTCTCGCCGAAGAAGGCGTTGTGCGAATGGCCGACCGAGCGCCAGTAGCCGACCGGCACGCCGCTTCGGGTCGCGACGTGGGCGATGCGCTGGTTGGCAATTCCGTAGAGCTGGTCGAACAGGCCTTCGCTCGCGGTCTTGTCGGGCGTGTCGACCGGACCGGCGAGCAGCGGGATGCCGCGCTCGATCCAGCGCGGCGTGATCGCGTCGCCGGCGCTCGTGATCTGCAGCGTCACCGGCAATCCGTCGTCGCCCAGGCTCGCGCGCAGCACCGCGGCGCCGGCCGGTCGATAGAAGTCGTGCGTGAAGTCTTCCTCGCGCGCCCAGACGAGCTGCACCGGCCGGCCGCCGCATTCGATCGCGATGCGCACCGCCTGGCCGACGAAATCGATGTCGAGGCGCCGGCCGAAACCGCCGCCCAGGTAGGTGACGTGCACCGTGACGTCGTCGAGCGCAACGCCTGCCACCTCGGCCGCGAGCGCGCGTGCCATGCCCGGCACCTGGGTTGGCACCCAGACCTCGACCTTGCCCGCGTCGACCCTGGCCGTGCAGTTGATCGGCTCCATCGTCGCGTGCGCCAGATAGGGCGCGCGATAGCGCCGCTCGACGCTGCGTGGCGTCTTTGCCGCCGCCGCGTCGACGTTGCCACGCGAGTAGAAGACGAAGCCGCCACCGTTCGCGTCGGCGTCGTGCGCGGCCTGCGCGAGCGTGTCGAGGATGGCGACGCTGTCGAGTCCGCCGGCCGGCCGCTGCTGCCATCCGACGACCAGCGCATCGGCACCACGCCGGGCGTGCCACCAGGTGCGGCCCACGACGGCGATCGCAGCAGTCGAGCCGGCGTAGTTGCCGAGGCGCACGACCCGCTCGACGCCCGGCAGCTTCGCTGCGGCCGACACATCGAGCGCAGCCACCGCGCCGCCGATCATCGGGCAGTGGCGGATCGCCGCGTAGAGCAGCCCGGATGGCCGCACGTCGATGCCGAACGTGGCCGTGCCGTTGGTCTTGGCGACGAGATCGATGCGCGGCGCGGCCGTGCCGATCAGCTTCCACTCGGCGGCGGTCTTGAGGCGCACCGTGCCGCTCGGCGTCGCTGCCGCCATCTGCGCGAGCTGCCCGTAGTGGGCGCTCGAGCCCGACGGATGGCTGACCACACCGTTGCTCACGCTCAATTCGCCGGCCGGCTGCCGCCATGTGAGCGAAGCGGCGCCGAGCAATTGCGCCCGCGCGGTGGCCGCGGCAAGGCGCAAGACGTCCCACGCATCGACCACGGTCGACGAGCCTCCGGTGGCGTTGATGCCGAGCTCGCGCGCGACCTTGGAGACGACCCACTGGCCGCTCCGGGCGAGGTTGGTTTCGTGGCCCGGCTCGGTCTCGGTGGGATGCAAGGGCAGGCTCGACACGAACATCGCGACGTTGCCGTAGAGGCGGTCATTGCCGGCGGGAATCAATCGCACCTGCGCCAGGGCAACATCGAGCTCTTCGGCTACCAGCATCGCCAGCGCGGTGTGCACGCCCTGGCCCATTTCGCTGCGATTCATCGCCAGCAGCACGCTGCCGTCGGCAGCGATCTTGATCCAGCCGTTGAGGCCGACCTCGCCGTCGACGACGGGCAAGGTATCGACGCCGCCCTGGCGGCTGCGCGGCGGCAAGACACCCCAGCCGACGACGAGGGCGCCGGCCGCGCCGAGGCCGCTCAGCAACAGGGTGCGGCGTTTCATGCCAACGTGGCGCCCGCGTTCGAGGCCTTTGCGGCGCTGCGGATCGCGGCGCGAATCCGCGGATAGGTGCCGCAGCGGCAGATGTTGGTGATCGCGGCGTCGATGTCGGCGTCGCTCGGCGTGCGGTTGGCGGCGAGCAGGGCGGCGGCCGCCATCAGCATGCCACTCTGGCAATAGCCGCACTGCGGCACCTGATGCTCGACCCAGGCGCGCAGCAGCGGGTGCGGACGTTCGACGCTGCCGAGCGCCTCGATCGTGACGATGCGCTTGCCGCGAACCGCCTCGAGCGGCGTCACGCATGAGCGAACGGCGCGGCCTTCGACATGCACGGTGCAGGCACCGCACGCGGCCACGCCGCAGCCGAATTTCGTGCCGGTCAGGCCGAGCAATTCGCGCAGCGCCCACAGCAGGGGCATCTGCGGCTCGGCCAGCTCATCGGCAAGCGCGTGTGTCGCGCCGTTGACATCGATCTCCAAGCTTCTCCTCTTGCAGGGCGCGCCGATTGTGCCCGTGCGCCAGAATACGCCCGGGTGCCCCGATTCGCGGGGCACTACCCGCCCTTGCGGGCAGGCAGCGCCGAGGTCTTACGCAATGTTTCGATCGTCCTTCGCGGCCGTCCTGGCCGCCGCCGCACTCCTTTGCAGCGCCGATGCGCGGGCGCAGAACGTCGTGCTCTACGGGCTCGTCGATGTCTCGGGAAGCCACAGCCGCATCCTCGGCGACGCCGACTCACACTGGCGGCTCGACAGCGGCAACATGGCGCGCAGCTTCATCGGCTTTCGCGGCGCCGAGGATCTCGGCGGCGGCCTCAGGGCGGTGTTCAAGCTCGAGTCCTATGTCCGAGTCGATACCGGCCATACCGGCCGTTTCGACACCGACTCGTTCTGGGGCCGCGACGCCAACGTCGGGCTCTCGGGCGCGTTCGGCACGACCGTGCTCGGCCGCAACGTCACGCCGCTCTACCTGACGACGATCAACTTCAATCCGTTCGGCGAATCGTTCGGCTTTTCGCCGAGCACGCGCCAGTATTTCGCGGGCGCGGTGCTCGGCGACCGGAGCTGGAACAACTCGCTGTCCTATACGAACAACCCGAAGGACGCGCTGCGGATCCATTTCGCCGTCAACACGCCCGAGGACAGCGGCCCGTCGACCGGACACAACACCGGCTTGAGCGTGTCGTACATCACCGGCCCGTTCGCGGCCACGCTGGCGGCGGAGAAGATCAAGAACAGCGCTCTGCCCCTGCCTGCGGGCTTCGAGCGCCAGACCGTGATCCAGGCCGGCGCGACCTACGACTTCAAGCTCGTGCGCCTGTACGGGCAGGTCGGCCGCGTCAAGACCGAAGCGACGATCGATTCGCGGACCGTGCTCTACCAGCTGGGCGCCGCAGTGCCGATCGAGAACAGCGTGATCCTGGTGGCCTACGGTCGCTCGCAGACGCGAACCGATTCGTCGCGCATCACCGACCAGACCTTTTCCCTGAGCTACGACTATTTCCTGTCGAAGAACACCGACGTGTATGTCGCCGCGCTCTACGAGAAAAGCTTCAACGTGACGTCCGGCAACTCCCTGGCCGGCGGCCTGCGCCTGCGGTTCTAGAGCCTAGTCCAGGATCACTTCGGCACGCACCACGCCGGCCCGGTCGGCGCGCGCGCTCAGCGCCAGCCGCGTTCCCTGCGGCGCGCGAACCACCCACTCGCCGACCGCGCGGTCGGCCGTCACTTCGCGGTTCGGCAAGAAGGCGTTGAGCGAGTTCTTCGGCGCATGGCCTTCGAGCTGCGGCCCTTCCATGCGCAGCTTGCCGCTCACCAGCGAGACCGAGCCATCGCCTTCGGGCAGGTGGATCTCGAAGATCACGCCGCGGACCGTCTTGCGCGCCAGCGCCCGCTTGGTCACATAGGCCGGCAGCCAGCCGCTGTTGGCCACCGCCAGCTTGACGCGCCAGGTGTCGGGGCCGAGCGCGCGCACCTCCGTACGCAGCAGCTCGAGCTTGGGCAGCGAGAGCGCGATCTGCGTCATCCACTTCGGAAATCGCGCCGCCTCGCGCTCGCGCAGGTGCGGCGGCGGATTTCGCCAGTAGTTCATCTTGTCCCAGCCGCCAATCTCGACCTGGCCGAGCTGCGGATGCATGAAGGGCTTCCAGTCGACGTGGGCCTGGCCGCCGCACTGCTCGTCGCTCCACTTGATGAGCTTGAGGTCGTCTTCGACCGGATGCTCGCGGTACCAGTCGATCCACTTGTAGTCGGCGATGCCGGCTTCCTTGTTCGGCGCCCACATCTCGACCACCCAGAACAGCGCCCCGAGGTGCTCGTAGACCCAGTCCTGGGTGCCGCTGATGACGTCCTTCGGGTGGTACTTGAAGTCGTGCCAGATGCTGATCGCCGGGTAGCCGGTGAGCCTGGCGCCGATCTCGCTGAAGCGCTTGATCGACCACAGGTCCTCCGGGATCATGTCGTCGTCGCTCTGCGTGCCCATCGGCCTCAGGATGACGCCGCTGTGGGTGTGATAGCTGATGGCGGCGCCGATGTTCGGGTGCCTGACGATGAAGTCGACCATCGCCTTCACCTCGGGCTCGCTGGTCGGGTAGTCGCCG
>JBDTNU010000302.1:0-5109 GCA_039933535.1 Caldimonas sp.
GCAGCCAGTCGAGCTTGATCGAGAACAGCAGGATCAGCAGCAGGCCGGTGAAGAAGGTCGGCAGCGAGAAGCCCACGAAGGCGAGCGTGCTGGCGATGCGGTCGAACCAGGAATAGGGGCGCGCCGCCGAGTAGATGCCGACCGGCAGCGCGATCAGCAGGGCCACGACCTGCGACGCGCCGATCACGGCGAGGGTCACCGGCACCCGCTGCAGGATCAGCTTGTCGACGTCGACCCGGCTGATGAAGGAAAACCCCCACTCGCCCTTGAACATCGCAAAGAGCCAGTGGAAGTAGCGCTGCCAGACCGGGTCGTCCAGCCCGAACTGGGTGCGCAGGCGCTGCACCACCTCGGGCGGGATGTTCGGGTTGAGCATCATGTCGCCGAACGGATCGCCCGGCGCCAGCGCCAGCACCGTGAAGAGGACGGCGCTGATGCCGAGCAGGCTCGGCAACGCGATCAGCAGTCGCCGCAGGAGGTAGTGCCCCACGGCAGCTGCCGCGTCTCAGGAACCCGGCGGCGTCAGGCGGTGCCGCCTTCGCGGTACCAGTTCTGCAGCGCCGAGAAGTCGAGGTCCCAACCCGAGAGCGTCGTCACCAGGTTCAGCGCCCCGCCGCGCACGCGCGGCCGGCTGATCAGCGGGACGACGATGAACTCGTTCACGACAATGTCGTTGCACTTGATGAAGATCGCAGCGCGCTTGACCGGGTCGAGCTCCGATGCCCCGGCCAGCGCCAGCTTGTCGTACTCGGGGTTGACGTAGCGGCAGATGTTGCGGAACCCCCATTTGTTCGCCTTCTGGCACACCTCGGCCGAGGTGTACTGGTCCATGAAGCGCTGGGCGTCGGGCGCGGTCATGGTCGTCGTGTACATCTGCATGTCGGCCCAGAACTTCGGGTAGGTGTCCGGATTGGCGAAGTCCGACGAAAAGAACACCGAGGCAGTTATCGACTTGAGCTCGAGGTCGATGCCCGCTTTCTGGCAGGCCTGCTTGACGATCGCCTGCTCCTTCTGACGCGTGCCGTTGATGGACGTCTGGTAGACGAACTTCATCTTCTTGCCGCCTTTTTCGCGGATCCCGTCGGCGCCTTTCTTCCAGCCGGCGGCATCGAGCAGCGCGTTCGCCTTGTCGATGTTGAACTCCCACTTCGTGTTCGGCGAGCGGAAGCGCGACGGGTTGTTCATGAAGTTGGCCGTCGCGAAGCCGGTGCGGCCGTAGATGAACTCCTGCATGCTCTTCTTGTCGCAGAGCAGCGCCATCGCCTCGCGCACCTTCGGGTCGCTGAACGCGAAGTGCTTGCTCTTGACGCTGCCGCGCTCGCCGTCGACCTCGTTCCACGGGTCGGTGATGTTGAGCTGGATGAACTCGATGTCGCCGCCGGGAACGATGTGCGCCCGGCCCTTGCCGCCGGCCTCCATGCGCTTGAGCACCTCGTCCTCGACCTGCAGGTTCCAGGCGTAGTCGTACTCGCCGGTCTGCAGCACGGCGCGCGCCGCTGAGGTCGCGTCGCCGCCGCCCTTCATCTCGATCGTGTCGAAGTAGGGCCGGTTGGGCATGTGGTAGTTCTTGTTGATCTCGCCGGTGACCAGGTCGCCGGGCCGGAAGTCGACGAACTTGTAGGGGCCGGTGCCCACGGGCTTGAGGTTGGTCGGTGCGTCGCGCGACTTCGAGCCGATGTAGGGTCCGAACAGATGCTTCGGGATGATCATGCCCTCGGCCGCGACGAAGGCGGTGGCCCAGAAGGGCGTCGGCTTCTGGAAGGTCACGAGGATCGTGTAGTCGTCGACCTTGACGACGGTCAGGTCCTTGTAGACGGCGCTCGTCACGGCGGCGCTGGCCGGATCGCGGGCGAACTCCCAGGTAAAGACGCAGTCGTCGGCGGTGAAGGGCTTGCCGTCGTGCCAGGTGACGCCCTTCTTCAGGCGCCAGCGGACGACCTTGCCGCCATCGAGCACGCCGCCGTTGGCGACGCTCGGGATGTCGGCGGCGAGGATCGGCACCAGGTTGCCGTCGTTGTCCCAGACGGCGAGCGGCTCGTAGAAGATGCGCGAGCCTTCCTGGTCCTTGGTGCCGTTGGCGAAGTGCGGCTGCAGCAGCGTCGGCCCCTGCCACCAGAGCGTCTTCAGCGGGCCGCCGCCGCCGCGCTTGGTCGGCTTGTAGACCGGCGCCGGCTGCGCCTGGGCGATGCCCGCGTGCATCAGCATCATCGAGGCCATCGGCGCCGTCAGGCCGAAGCCGACCATCTGCTGGATGAAGCTGCGCCGGGGCAGCTGGCCCGAGCGCACGTCTTCGATCAGGGCACGCAGTTCAGGCTCTTTCATCGCGATCTCCTCGGGGGTTCATGGGCGAAACGGCGGTTCCGCTACCGGCTGCATCCTATGGGCTGAATTCCAAGTTCACATCCGGGACGGCCCCAAGCAATTGCGATACCCGCCTCGGGTATTCGCTAGATGCGCCGACCAAGTACATCGATACAGTAATTTGCTCTAACAACGATTGGAGACACCCCATGGCCTCGAGATCCTGCCTGCTTCCGGTGGTGCGGGCGACGGCAACGGCCCTCGCCGCGAGCTGCCTCTGCGCCGCCGCGCTGGCCGCGGCGCCGAAGGTCGTGACCGCGCCCAATTCCGACCCGGCTTGCTTCTCGCCCTGGGCCAGCGACACCAAGTTGTTCCAGTACCCTGCCAAAAAGGGGCCCTATCGCATTGCGCTGGCCAATGGTTACGTGGCCAACACCTGGCGCATCCAGATGATCAAGACGGCCAAGGCCTATGCGGCGCAGCCCGCCGTGGCCGCCAAGCTGAAGGAGTTCAAGGTCGTCTCGACCGGCGAAGACGTGGCTGCGCAGATCGCCGCGATCAACAATTTCATCGACTCCGGCTACGACGCGGTGGTCGTCAACGCGCAGAACCCGGCCGCCTTCAAGCCGGTGATCAAGCGCGCCAACGACGCCGGCGTGGTGCTGGTCGCGTTCGACAACATCCTCGACACCGAAGAGGCGATCAACGTCAACGTCGACCAGAAGGGGCTGGGCAAGTACTGGGCCGAATGGCTGGTCAAGAACGTGCCCGGCGGCGGCAAGGTGCTCGAGGTGCGTGGCGTCTCCGGCACCTCGGTCGATCGCGACCGGCACGACGGCATCCAGGAAGTGTTCAAGGCCTCGGGCAAGAAGTGGGAAACGGTCGAGGTGATCGGCAAGTGGGACGATCCCACGGCGCAGAAGGTCACGGCCGACGCGATCGCGGTGCACAAGAAATTCGACGCGATCACCGCGCAGGGCGGGGACACCGGCGTGGTGCAGGCGATGATCGATGCCAAGCACCCGTTCGTGCCCTTCGGTGGCGAGACCGAGAACGGCTTCCGCAAGTTCTGTGCGCAGTTCTCCGGCCAGGGCCTGAAGTGCGCGTCGGCCGGCACCGGACCGGCCCAGGTGGCGGTGGCGATCAAGACAGCGATTGCCGCCCTCGAGGGCAAGGTCGTACCGCAGTCGGTCAAGCTGCCGCTGGCCAAGGCCGAGTTCCCGAACATGAAGGACGGCACCGACTTCTACGCCAAGCTCTCCGACAACTTCTTCGTCGGCAACTCGTTTCCCACCTGCGGCATCAACTTCACCGCGCAGGAGATCATGGGGCAGACCGAAGCCAACAAGTAGCCGCGGGTGCGCCGGTTGCGTTCGGGCCGGGCGCTCGCTCCCGCGGCGTGGGAGCGAGCGCAGGGCAGGGCTGGCAGATGAGCTTGTTCGTGATGCAGGGCGTCTCCAAGCGCTACGGCGGCGTGCGCGCGCTGCAGGGCGCCGAGTTGGCGATCGAGGCCGGCCGAATCCATGCCGTGCTCGGCGAGAACGGGGCCGGCAAATCGACCCTGATCAAGATCATGACCGGCGTGGTGACGCCCGACGAGGGCCGCATGCTGCTCGACGGCCAGCCGGTCTCGTTTGCGTCGCCGGCCGCGGCCCACGCGGCCGGCATCGCCTGCATCTTCCAGGAGCTGTCGCTGATTCCCGATCTCTCGGTGGCCGACAACATCGCGATCAGCAACCCGCCGCGCCGCTTCGGCCTGATCGACCGGCGCGCGCAGCGCCGACTGGCCGAGCAGGCGCTGGCCCGCGCCGGCGCCGACGACATCCATCCGATGGCGCTCGTCAAGGACCTGTCGCTGTCGCGGCGGCAGATGGTCGAGATCGCCAAGGCGCTGGCGCGAAAGCCGCGCATCCTGATCCTCGACGAAGCCACCTCGGCCCTGACGGCGGCCGACGTGACGAAGATCTACGCCGTGCTCAAGCGTCTGCGCGCCGATGGCCTGGCGCTCGTCTACATCTCGCACCGCATGCACGAGATCGCCGAGCTGGCCGACGAATGCACGGTGTTCTGCAACGGTCGCAGCGTGGCGACCTATGCGGCGGGCACGAAGACCGACAACGAGGTCGTCGAGCTGATGATCGGCCGCGAATACAGCGCCGTGTTTCCGGCGCGAACGCCGCGCGTGCCCGGTCCTGAATCGCCGCGCCTCGAGCTGCGCCACCTGTGCTGGACCGACCGGCTCGACGACATCTCGCTGAAGCTCCACGCCGGCGAAGTGATCGGTCTCGGCGGTCTCGACGGCCAGGGCCAGCGCGAGCTGCTGCTGGCCCTGTTCGGCGTGCTGCGCGGCACCACCGGCGAGGTGCTGGTCGATGGACGGCTGGTTGCCATCGGCGGCCCGGGCGATGCCAAATGCGAGCAGATCGGCATGGCACTGATCCCGGAGGACCGCAAGACCGAGGGCCTGATGCTGCCGATGTCGGTGCGCGACAACCTCTCCTTCGCCGCGCTTGCGCGCTTGTCGAAGTGGGGCGTTGTCGATGCGGCCGCGGAACGCGCGGCGGTCGAGCGGATCGTCAAGCTGCTGGCGATCCGCTGCGACGGCACCGACCTCGCAGCCGGATCGCTTTCGGGCGGCAACCAGCAAAAGCTCGTGATCGGCAAATGGCTGATGATGGCGCCGCGCATCCTGCTGCTGAACGACCCGACTCGCGGCATCGACGTCGGCACCAAGCAGGAGATCTACGCGCTGCTGCGCGAGCTGGCCGAGGCCGGCGCGGCGATCCTGTTCTATTCGACCGACTACGA
>JBDTNU010000303.1:0-5093 GCA_039933535.1 Caldimonas sp.
TGCGCCTGGCGCGCGGCGCGACCGGCCGCAACATGATCGTCAAGTTCGAAGGCTGCTATCACGGCCACGCGGATGCCTTGCTGGTCAAGGCGGGCTCGGGCCTGGCGACCTTCGGCCATCCGACCAGCGCCGGAGTTCCCGAGGCGGTGGTGCGCGACACGATCGTGCTCGAATACAACAACCTGGCACAGCTCGACGAAGCGTTCGCCCTGCACGGCGCCAAGATCGCGTGCGTGATGATCGAGCCGATCGCCGGCAACATGAACTTCGTTCGAGCCGCGCTGCCCTTCATGAAGCGGCTGCGCGAGCAATGCAGCAAGCACGGCGCCCTGCTCGTCTTCGACGAGGTGATGACCGGATTCCGGGTCGGCCTCGGCAGCGCGCAAGCGCTGTACGCGCGCTCGCTGCCAGGCTTCGCGCCCGACCTCAGCGTCTTCGGCAAGGTGATCGGTGGCGGCATGCCGCTGGCCGCGTTCGGCGGCAAGCGGGCCATCATGGAACAGCTCGCGCCGCTCGGGCCTGTTTATCAGGCCGGCACCCTTTCCGGAAACCCGGTCGCCACGGCGTGCGGCCTGGCCACCTTGCGCGAGATCGCCAAGCCGGGATTCTTCGAGGCGCTCGCCGCGCGAACCACGCAGCTCGTCGCGGGCCTGCTGGCCGCCGCAAGGTCGGCCGGCGTGCCGATGGCGGGCGACAGCGAAGGCGGCATGTTCGGCTTCTTCTTCGCGGCCGAACTGCCGCAGAAGTACAGCGCCGTGATGGCCACCGATTCGGCGCGCTTCAACCGCTTCTTCCACGCCATGCTGGACCGCGGCGTCTATCTCGCTCCGGCGCTGTACGAGGCCGGCTTCGTCAGTGCAGCGCACGGCGAGGCAGAGATCGCCGCGACCCTCGCCGCCGCTGCCGAAAGCCTTCGCGCCTGAGCCGGAGGCGAAGACCGGCTCAGGCCGGGGACCAGTCCGTCGGGTATTTTCAGAGGTGCGTCGTGCGGGTCGTCGACACCAGCTTCGTTACTGGTCGTCGAGCCGCATTCGAGCGAAGCCTGTCACTGAACAAGCGGAATTCCGCACGATGATGTCGGCAAGGCTCTTGCACAATCGACCGATGCACCTCCACGTTCTCGGCATCTGCGGCACGTTCATGGGCGGCCTCGCCGCGCTCGCGCGTGAAGCGGGGCATCGCGTGACCGGCTGCGACAGCAACGTCTATCCGCCGATGAGCGAGCAACTGGCAGCACTCGGCATCGACCTGATCGAGGGATACGCCGCCGAGCAAGTGAAGCTCGCTCCAGACCTGTTCGTGGTCGGCAACGCCATCACGCGCGGCAACCCGCTGATGGAAGCGATCCTCGACGCCGGCCTGCCTTACACGAGCGGCCCGCAATGGCTGGCCGAGCACGTGCTCGCCGGCCGTCACGTGCTCGCGGTCGCCGGCACCCACGGCAAGACCGGAACCACGGCGATGCTTGCCTGGATTCTCGAATCGGCGGGCAGGAAGCCCGGCTTTCTGGTCGGCGGCGTGCCGCTCGACTTCGGTGTCTCGGCGCGCCTGGGCGAGACCGTCGCGCCGTTCGTGATCGAAGCCGACGAATACGACACCGCGTTCTTCGACAAGCGCAGCAAATTCATCCACTACCGGCCGCGCACGGCGATCCTCAACAACCTCGAGTTCGACCACGCCGACATCTTCGACAACCTCGCCGCGATCGAGCGCCAGTTCCACCACCTGGTTCGCACCGTGCCCGGCAGCGGGCGGCTTGTCGTCAATGCACGCGACGAGGCGCTGCAGCGCGTGCTCGACATGGGCTGCTGGAGCCAGGTACAGCGCTTCGGCGGCAGGAAGGAAGAGCCGGGCATGCTGCGCGCGCGAGGTGAGCCGCACGCCTTCGACGTGCTGCGCGGCGGTCTCAAGATTGCGCGCATCGACTGGCAGCTGCTCGGCGAACACAACCAGTTGAACGCGCTTGCCGCGATCGGCGCAGCCGAGCATGCCGGAGTCGCGGCGGAGACCTCGGCAAAGTCGCTCGGCAAGTTTCACAACGTGCGGCGCAGGCTCGAGCTGCGCGGCGAAGCCAGGGGAGTCGCCGTCTACGACGACTTCGCGCACCACCCGACCGCCATGCGCACGACGCTCGACGGCCTGCGCCGCAAGGTCGGCCCGGCGCGCATCCTCGCGGCCTTCGAGCCGCGCTCGAACACGATGAAGCTGGGCGCGATGAAAGCGCAGCTGCCGTGGGCGCTCGAAGAGGCCGACCTCGCTTTCTGCCACGCCGGCGGATTGGGCTGGGACGCGGCCGAGGCTTTGCGGCCGCTCGGCGCGCGCGCCATCGTCGCCAACAGCATCGACGATCTGGTCGCCCGCATCGTCGCCGCGGCGCGGCCCGGCGATCATGTGCTGTGCATGAGCAACGGCGGCTTCGGCGGGGTGCACGCCAGATTGCTTAGCGCGCTGGCCGCCAGCGAAGGGCCGGCGAGCGCGCGCGTCGCCGCGTGAACGAAACCGAGTTCGGCACGGCGCCGGGCGCGCCGCTCAGTCATCTGCTCTACCTGCACGGCTTTCGCTCGTCGCCGCAGTCGACCAAGGCGCGGCGCGTCGCCGCGTGGGTCAGGGAGCACCGGCCCGACGTCGTCTGGCATTGCCCCCAATTGCCGCCCTCGCCACGTCAGGCGCTCGACGAGATCTCCACCGCGATCGCCACCTGGCCGCGCGACCGGATGGCCGTCATCGGCAGCTCGCTCGGCGGCTTCTACGCGACCGTGGTCGCCGAGCGCACCGGCTGCCGCGCCGTGATGCTGAACCCCGCGGTCGAACCGGCGCGCGATCTCGCGGCCCACATCGGCGAACACAAGGCCTGGCACGGCGACGAACGATTCTTCTTCCACGCCGGGTTCATCGACGAACTGCGCCGGCTCGCGCCGCCGACGCCGCTAACGCAGCCCGAACGCTATTTCGCGGTCATCGCCAAGGGCGATGAGGTGTTGTCGTGGCGCGAGATGAGCGCACGCTATGCCGGCTGCCGGATGCGGCTCCTGGAGGGCAGCGACCACGCGCTCTCTGAATTCGAAGTGCAACTGCCCGCGGTCGCGGCCTTTCTCGGCCTGTGACGCGAGTGCCCTGCCTCAGATCCAGTGAATGATCACGATAACGACGCGCCCCCATACCTCGACATTGAACCAGAGCAGCATCACGAGCCAGAGCCAGTGGCGAAGTCGGCGCGCCCGCCGCATCGGCGGCTCGGAATTCTGGGCGATACCAACGACGAAGCTGAACGTCATGCCCACGGCGAAGAACGCCGCAAGCACCCCTACGATCCAGCGGAAGACGACCATTGCCCCCTCACCCCGACTCAGTGAGCCGTTGCACGATCAAGACCGCAAAGAACACCAAGCCGGCGACGATGGTCCAGCTGACCAGTCGCACGCCGTAGACGCGATAGCGCGTCTGCCCGCTCAGCGCGTAGATCGCGAAGCAGGCCACGCTGGCGACCAGCGTGAGGAACAGTAGCGCCCGGAAGACGCCCATCGACCTGGTTCGCCCCGTTCACCAGGCCGGCGCGAGCTCGGCCAGGCCGGCCGGGGCTCGCGCTTCGTCGTCGAAGGTGACAGTGTCGTACGCGGTCGGGTCGGAAAGGAGAGCACGCACGAGCGTGTTGTTCAGCGCATGTCCCGACTTGAACGCACGGTAGGAAGCGAGCAAAGGGCGGCCGGCCATCATCATGTCGCCGATCGCGTCGAGGATCTTGTGCTTGACGAACTCGTCGTCGTAGCGAAGGCCACCGCTGTTGAGGATCTTGAATTCATCGACCGCGACGACGTTGTCCAGGGTCACGCCGAGGCCGAGGCCGCGTGAGCGCATCACGTCGAGCTCCTTGGTGAAGCCGAAGGTGCGCGCGCGCGCGATCTCGCGCTTGTAGCGCGCCGGGTCCATCTCGAACACGAACTGCTGGCCGGTCTGGCTCACGGCCGGGTGATCGAAGTCGATCTCGAACGCGAGCTTGTAGCCCTCGTAGGGCTCGAGCCGCGCCCACTTGAGCGACGCGCCCTCGCCTTCACGCACTTCGACCGCACGCTTGACGCGCAGGAAGCGCTTCGGCGCGGCCTGCATGACGATGCCTGCGCTTTGCAGCAGGAACACGAACGAGGCGGCCGAGCCGTCGAGGATCGGCACTTCTTCGGCAGTGATGTCGACGATCAGGTTGTCGAGGCCGAGCCCCGAGCATGCCGACAACAGGTGCTCGACGGTCTTGACCTTCGGCCCGTCGGGGTCGCCGCCCGCGGAGATCGTCGTCGCCATGCGTGTGTCGCAGACCGAGATGGCGTCGGCGCGGATGTCGACCGAGCGCGGCAGGTCGACGCGGCGAAAGACGATGCCGGTGTCCGGCGCGGCCGGACGCAAGGTCATCTCGACCCGCTGCCCGCCGTGCACGCCGACGCCGACGGCCCGGGTCATGGACTTGAGGGTGCGTTGCGCCAACATGGTGCGATTGTCGGCCAAGTGTTCCCTCTGAGTCGAAGCCCCGGATTGATGCCGGTATCAATCCGCCTGCTTGCGCAAGAACGCCGGAATCTCGATCTCGTCCATGCCGTTGCTCGCCAACGCGTCGACCTTCGCC
Organism: Caldimonas sp.; assembly: GCA_039933535.1. Classification (GTDB taxonomy): domain Bacteria; phylum Pseudomonadota; class Gammaproteobacteria; order Burkholderiales; family Burkholderiaceae_C; genus Schlegelella_A. The sequence continues at coordinate 4,613 of JBDTNU010000303.1, forward strand.
GCTGCCGTGCGCCCGTTGCGCCAGACGCTCGGGGTCGTGAGACCCGAGTAGTCGTGCGTCTGCGGCGGCATCTGCACCTGCTGGTTCAGGACCGGCAGGTTGTCGGTGCCGGTGCGCTGGACCGGCGTGCTGTGCACGACCTGGATCGGCGTCTGCACGCGTTGCTTCGACGGGCTGAGGCCGGTGGCGATGACCGTCACGCGCAGCTGGTCGCCGAGCGATTCGTCGTAGGCCGTGCCGTAGATGACGTGCGCGTCGTCCGCCGCGTAGCGACGGATCGTGTTCATCGCGTTGCGGCTCTCGGAGAGCTTGAACGTGTTGCGATTCGCCGCGATCAGGACCAGCACGCCGCGCGCGCCCGAGAGGTCGATGCCTTCGAGCAGCGGGCAGGCGACCGCCGCTTCGGCCGCCTTCGAGGCACGGTCGGGACCCGACGCGATCGCCGTTCCCATCATCGCCTTGCCCGGCTCGCTCATCACCG
>JBDTNU010000304.1:0-5080 GCA_039933535.1 Caldimonas sp.
AAGCGCATCGTCCGCTCGAGCTACGGCGACGCGATTCCGAAGCGCGACTTTCCGTGGCTGGTCTCGCTTTACCTCGACGGAAAGTTGATGCTCGACGAGCTGATCACGCGGCGCATCGCGCTCGACGAGATCAACGACGGCTTCGCCGGCCTGGCACGCGGCGAAGGCATCCGCACCGTGATCGAGCTGCCGTGAAGCATCCGCCGCTCGCGGCCGACCACATCGACGCGCCGCATCGCGAGTTCGCGCTCGGCGATCTGCGCCTCGCGTCGGGCGAAGCGATCGTCGACTATCGCCAGTCGTACGTGACGCACGGAACGCTGAACGCCGACCGGTCCAACGCGATCCTCGTCTGCGCCTCGCTCTCGGGCACGCACCACCGCATCGATTTCCTGATCGGCCCGGGCAAGGCGCTCGACCCGTCGCGCTGGTTCATCGTCGCGACCGATCCGATCGGCAACGGCCTCTCGACCTCGCCTTCGAACAGTACCGCCCAGCCAGGCATGCGCTTTCCCCGGTTCGCGCTGCGCGACATGGTCGAGGCACAGCATCGCCTTCTCGTCGAGCACCTCGGCATCGGCCTATTGCATGCGGTGGTCGGTGCGTCGATGGGCGGCATGCAGGCGCTGCAGTGGGCGGTGAGCCATCCGCGCTTCATGACCGTCGTCGTGGCGATGACGCCGATGGCCAGGACCTCGCCCTGGGCAGCGCTGGTCACGGAAGCCGCGCGCTCATGCCTGATGGCCGACCCGGCCTGGACCGGTGACGGCTTCAGCGCCGACCCCGAGCGCGGGCGACGCGCGTTCGCCGCCGTGATGAGCGCGCTGCTGACGCGCACCCCCGAAGCGATGGCCCACCTGCAGAGCGTTGAGCAGGCGCACCGCTGGTTCGACGCTCTCCTGGCGCAGCAGCAAGCGATCGGCGTCGATGCCCACGACTACCTGTACCAATCGTGGGCCTACGACGCGCACGACGTCGGCGAGAGCGAAGGCTTCGACGGCAACACCGAAGCGGCGCTCGGCGCGGTGCTCGCGCGCACGCTCGTGCTCTGCCCGCCGATCGATCTGTTCAATCCTTCGGCCGCAGGGCGGGCCGCGGCGGCCGCGATTCCCGGCGCGCACTTCGTCGAGATCCCTTCGGTGCAAGGCCACATGGCCGCAACCAGCCTGATGCCCGACGACGCCGTCTTTCTCAACCGCGCGATCGGCGAGTTTCTCGGCTGAGCGCCGGATCGACTCTCAGCGATCGAGCGGCTTCTGCCACCAGGCGACCAGCGACGCCAGGGCGAGCAGTCCGGCCGAGCAGGCCAGACCCGCGCGCAGGCCGCCGGATCGATCGGCGATGAAGCCGACCAGGCTGGGGCCGACGATCTGCCCGGCAGCGAAGACGATCGTGAACAGCGTGATGCCGGCCGGCCAGGCCGCGGGCGCAAGGTTGTGGCGTACCAGCGCCGTCGTCGAGGCGACGAGCGAGAGCAGCACGCCGCCGAACAACAGCCCGGAGGCGAAGACGGCGATCGGGTCGATGCTCAGCACGGGAAGAAGGGTCGCCACGACCAGCAACGCGCTAAGCAGGGAGAGACTTTCGCCGCCGCGAAAGCGCTGCAGCACGCGGGCCCAGATCCACGGCGAGATGGCTACCGCCGCGCCGAGCATCGCGAAGAACGCCGTGACCAGCCCATCCGCGAGATGCTGCTCGCGCAACAGCGTGACGATGAACGTCATGTAGCCGATGTAGCCGAGCCCGAACAACAGGTAAGCCGCCAGCGCGGGCAGGAACTCCCGCCAGGCGAATCCGCCGCCGCTTCGTGATGGCGCTGCGGTGCCGGGAGCGACGTGAAGCGCGCGCGTGGCGGCGGCGATCAGGATCGTCGCGACCAGCCCCAGCACGCCCAGACCGAGCCACGCGCCCTGCCATGCGTGATCGACGTTGCGCGCGGCGAGCCAGGGCACGAGCACGGCCGAGCCGACGATGCCGACGCCAGCGCCGCCGTAGTAGATGCCGAGCACGAGGCCGGCGGTCGCGGTGGAGCCGCTGGCGGCCGCGGGCGCGCCGACCAGCTGCGCGGCGAGCAGGCCACCGGCAACGAAGGCCACGGCGCTGACCACGCCCGTGAGAAAGCGCAGCGCGTAGAGCGACGCGTCGTCGATCACGGTGGCGTGTGCCGCGAGCAGCAACGCGGTGGCGCCGATGCCCGCGAGAAAGGCGCGCTGCGATCCGAGGCGACGCAGGCACGCGGGCGCGAGCAGGGCACCGAGCAGGTATCCGGTCGCGTTGACGGTGTTCATGGCACCGGACGTGAGGTAGGTCCAGCCGAGGTCGGCGCGCATCGGCGGCAGGAACAGCGCGTAGGAAAACCGCGCCAGGCCGAGCGAGACGGCAGTGCCGAGCGCAAGCGCGACGGCGACCGCGAGCGTCGGCAGCGGCGACCCGCGCCCGCTCATCCGCCGCGCGCCGCGAGCAGCGACTCGGCAACCTCGATGAAGCCGCGGCCGCGATCGTGCGTCGTGATGAACGCGGGCCACTGCTTCAAGCGGTCGGCGAAGTCCGCGAGGTTGGCGACGCCGACCGATAGCGGAAAGCTCGCGAACATCAGCTCGTCGTTGGTCGAATCGCCGACGTAGAGCCACCCGTCGCGCTCGGCCATGAGGTCGCGGCCGAACAGGCGGCGCACGATCCATGCGGCACCGCTGAGCTTGCTGTGCGTGCCGAACCAGCCGTTGACGTGGATCGAGCTGACGGTCGCGTTCATGCCTTCTTCGCGCATCAGTGCGACGACGCGGGCGATTCGTGCCGCGTCGAGATGCGCGAACTCGGCGTGGTCGATCGCAATGTCGGTGACGCGGCCGGCGCTGTCGCGCGACGAGGTCGCACCCGGCACCTCGCGAACGATTCGCTCGGCGACAGCACGCAGTCGCGCGCCGTTCGCGGCGCGAACCGTCGCGTCGTCGGCGTACTCGACGCGCACGCCGGCGATCTCGGCAGCGTCGGCGAACAGGGCGACCGAGCCGTTCTCGGCAACGATGGCCGCGAGCGGCGTGTCCTTGGCGATCGTACGGCTCCAGCCCATCGGCCGGCCGGTGACCGCGACGACGGGAACACCTGCCGCGCGCAAGGCCGACAACGCGGCGACGACACCCATCGGCATCGCGCCTTCGGTCGTCAGCGTGTCATCGATGTCGGTGAGCACGCCGCGCAGGGCGCGCAGGCGGCGCGGGTCGCAGCGCGCCCACGGCAGGACGTGCGGCGGAATCACGCGACGATGATAGGGCGCGGCGTGTGCCGGCCTCGCTGGCGATCAGTGCACGGTGACCACGTCGCGATGCATGGGCGCAAGTCGAGCCAGCAGCCGGTTCTGGTCGGCGAAGGCGATTGCGCGCGCATCCATCGAGACCTGCAGGATCTCGACGAGACGGTTGAAATCGGCCTTGGCGATGTGCAGGTCGGCGTGCGCCTTCTTCATGTCGGCGCCCTCGTAGATGCAGCCCCCGCCCGAGACGGCGCAGAACTGGTCGGCAAGCTGTTTCTTCAGCTCGCGCAGGTTCGTGTCCTTGAAGAAGGCGCCGATCTTCGGATCCGCGGCCAGGCGCGGCACGAAGTCGTCCATCAGAAGTGCGATGCCGGGCTTTCCGCCGAGCGCGTCGAACAGCGGGTCGATGGCTGGCCCGGGCGTACCGGCCAATGCGGCTGCACTTGCGAATGCGACAACGAGGCTGGCGAGAAGTCGGCGCAGCAGGTCGGATTTCATGGCGATGTTCATGTCCAGCTTCAGTAGGCGATCTGCGCCGACGCGTACGCGCCGCTCTGGCGACGAGGCTGCACCGCAGGGACGATCCGGCCGAGATCGACCCAGGCGAGCGTCAGCGAGACATGCTTGTTCGGCGCCCAGGCGATGAAGAGGTCTTTCCAGTCATCTTCGCGCAGGCCGGCACCGAGCGCCGATGGATTGAGCTTGTCGGGCTTGGCGCGGTATTCGGCACCGACCACCAGGTTCCGGCGCAGGAGCCAGGCAACCGACACTTCCGGCTCGATCGAGAGGTGGTCGCTTGCCGTGCCGCCGAAACCGAGCAGGCCGTTCTGGTTGGCCCTGGTCGCGCGCAAGGTCAGGTTCACGAGCAGGCCCTGGGCGAGAAACAGCTTGGTCGCGCTCGCGTAGAGGTCGACGCCGTGATCGCGCGCGCCCAGCGATTCGAGCGTCGGCTTCAGGCCGCCGGCGTCCAGGCGCTTGGCCTCGACACCGAGCGCGAGCGCCGGCATCAGGCTGTCGCTGTCGAGCACCGCGTCGCCGGAAACGAGCAGCTTCGCACCGACGATGTCCTGCTTGAGGTGCAAGCCCGGCAGTCCGAGCGCCGTCCCCGTTGCGCGAGTCGCGAAGTCCTGGCGCGCGAGGGATATCTCGACGCGCTCGTTCACGCTTGCCGCGATGCCGTAGCCGCTCAAGCCGTAATCGCGCGTGGCCACGCGCGTGAAGGAGCCGGTGGCCGACCATTGGCCTTCGCTGCCGTAGCCGGTGGTCACGGCCCAGGGGGTGAGGCCACCGCCGGCAGCGCCGTCGATGCTCGAGACGCCGCCGGTCAGCAGCAACTTGCCGTCGCCGGCATACGCGGGCACGGCGGCGGCCAGGGCTGCGAACAGGGCGACGAACACTCTCATCTCGACTCCGGATAGACGCGCGCTGCGGCGCCCTTCGTACCTCCCTCATCGGCACCGGCTTCACGGGCTTGAGCCCGCGCGGCGACCCTGGGCCTCGAAATCTGCCGCCTGCCGCTACAATTTCCAGCTTCCGAGGAGCGTTGCAAGGTCTGGCCGTCGTGCCAGGCCCCAGGCTCGGAAGGCTTGCAAAGCGGATCGATGGTTTCGACTCGCGCCACTTGCAACCGCGCTCACCCGCACGATGGTCGTCGTGGGTGGGTCTCGACTCCCTTCAGACGTGCCGCCGTGCGGGTTCCGCTCATCGATGGGAACCTGAATGAATGCCGTTTTGAAGCCGCAGGGCAATGCGCCCTACATCGTTGCCGACCTCGCCCTCGCCGCCTGGGGCCGCAAGGAAATCCGCATCGCCGAGACCGAGATGCCCGGC
>JBDTNU010000305.1:0-5064 GCA_039933535.1 Caldimonas sp.
CCTACGGCAACGCGATGCCTCGTATTCGCGGGTAGGACAACACCTACCTCGCGTGCGAGGGTGCGTACCCAACGAAAAAGCCGGCAAGTCTTCGCAACACGAAGACTTGCCGGCTGTCGAATTGGTAGGCGCGAATGGACTCGAACCATCGACCCCCACCATGTCAAGGTGGTGCTCTAACCAGCTGAGCTACGCGCCTGGGAAGGGCGGCATGATAGCAGCGTCGACGCGGTCTTCCGCTTCCGCTAGGCTTGCCCGGCCGCAGCACGCGGCGCCCCGCTCCCGCCCCATGAAAAACCTTCTTTCGGTTCTTGCCGCGACTGTGGCCTTGTGCCTGCTCGGCGCGGCCCGTGCCGAGCCTGTCGGCGAAGTCGATACCGCCTTCAAGCTGATCGGCCCGGATCACAAGATCGTCGTCGACGCTTACGACGACCCGAAAGTCTCCGGCATCACCTGCTACGTGTCGCGCGCCAAGACCGGGGGTCTCAAGGGCGCGTTCGGTGTCGCCGAAGACAAGGCCGAGGCATCCATCGCCTGCCGCCAGGTCGGGCCGATCTCGTTCGGCGCCAAGCCGCTCGACCAGCGCGAGGAGATGTTCAGCGAGCGCATCTCGCTGGTGTTCAAGAAGCTGCGCGTCGTGCGCCTGGTCGACAAAAAGCGGAACACGCTCGTCTACCTGACCTACTCCGACCGACTCATCGACGGCTCGCCGAAGAACAGCGTCACCGCCGTCGCCGTCGATCGGGCAACGCCGATTCCTGTGAAGTAGATCCCGTCTACTTGCGCCGCGCCGTCCGGACGCCGGCGACGCGGCGCACTTGCGCAAGGGTCGACGCGAGCCGCGCCGCGTCGGCGACTTCGACAGTGAACGTCATGAACGCGGTGCCGCCGCCCGCGTCGCGCACCGAGCTCGACTTGACGCCGGTGACGTTGGTCTTCTCTTTCGCGAACACTTCCGAGACGTCGCGCAGGAGCCCCTGGCGATCGCTGGCCTCGACCTGCACGTCGACCGGATAGAGCGCGGGCCGCGAGGCATCCGCCGCGCCCCACGCGACCGGGATCACGCGCTCTGGCGACCGCGAGGACAGCTCGCGCAGGTTGCTGCAGGTGGTGCGATGCACCGCGACACCCTTGCCTCGCGTCACGTAGCCGGCGATGGCATCGGGCGGCGCCGGCCGGCAGCAGCGGGCCAGGCTGGTCAGCAAGGACTCGACACCGACCACCAGAACGCCACCCGGCGTCGCCGCCGCCTTGGAGCGACTGAAGTGAATCTCGTCCTCGCCCGCCTTCGCCTCGACCGGCGGCCGCAACAGCGCCTCGATGTTGCGCAGCGACAGCTCGTCCTTGCCCACGACCTCGAACAGCGCCTCGGCGCTGCGAAACCCGAGCTGCGCGGCCAGGTCTTCGAGCTTGAGCGCGGTCTTGCCTTCACGCTGCAACACCTTTTCCACCGCCTCACGGCCGCGCGCGACGGTCGCGTCGGTGGCGAGCGCGTTGAACCAGGCGCGCACCTTCGCCTTCGAGCGGGCACTTTGCAGGAAGCCGAGCTCGGGGTTCAGCCAGTCGAGCGAAGGGCCACCTGTCTTGGCCGCGGTGATGTCGACGGTCTGCCCGCTCTGCAAGGGCGTGCTCAGCGGAACCATCGCGCCGTCGACCTTGGCGCCGCGGCAGCGATGGCCGAGGTCGGTGTGCACGGCGTAGGCAAAGTCGATCGGCGTTGCGCCGGCGGTGAGCTCGACGACGGCGGCCTGTGGCGTGAAGACGTAGATACGATCGTCGAAGACCGCCCTGCCCGCGTTCGCTGTCGCGCCGCCGACTGCCTCGGCGTCCTCGCCTGCGAGGTCGTGCTGCCACGCGAGCAGCTGGCGCAGCACGACCATGCGTGCCTCGGCAACGTCTGCTTCGAATCGGCCGCCGGCGCCGCCACTACCGCGTGACTTCGTCGCCAAATCCGCTTCCTTGTAGGCCCAGTGCGCCGAGATGCCGTACTCCGCATGTTCATGCATTTCCGGCGTGCGGATCTGGATCTCGACCGCGTGCCCGTCGTCGCCCCGCACGACCGTGTGCAGCGATCGGTAGCCATTCGGCTTGGGCCGGGCGATGTAGTCGTCGAGCTCGCCGGCGATCGCCTCGTAACGCTCGTGGACGCGGCCGAACACGGCATAGCAGCCCGCGATATCCGGCACCACGACGCGCAGCGCCAGAACGTCCATCACGCCTTCGAAGCCGATGCGCTTGCGCTTCATCTTCTTCCAGATGCTGTACAGGTGCTTGGGCCGTCCCTGCACCTGCGCGACCAGGCCGTGCGCGGCAAGGTCGGCGCCGAGCTCCTCGCGCAGGCGCTCGACGCGCAGCTCGCGGTCGGCGCGGCGCTCGTCGAGGCGGCGCGCGATCGCGTGATAGCTTTCCGGGTCGAGGAAGCGGAACGCCAGGTCCTCGAGCTCCCACTTGATCTGCCAGATGCCCAGGCGGTTGGCGAGCGGCGCGAACACTTGCATCGCCTCTGCGGCCAGCGCCTCGGCACCCGGCCGCTTGCTGGCGGCGAAGAAGCGCAGCGTCTGCAGGCGCGAGGCCAGACGCAACAGCACGACGCGCAGGTCGCGCGAGAACGCGAGCAGCATCTTGCGCACGCGCTCGATCTGCTGTGCCTTGTCGGCAGCGTCGACGCGCGCACCCTGGGCTGCGCGCTGCAGATCGCCGAGCTTTCGCGCATGAGCGACGAGCGTCGTTTGCGAGGCGCCGAACAAGGGCCTGAGCACGTCGTCGGGCTTGCCGAGCTGGTCGGCGGCGTGGACGAGAAAGACCGCAGCGCGCAGTTCCGGCGCCGCGCCGATCTCGGCCAGGATCGCCGCCGCGCCCTCGGCATGCGCGAGCACGCCCTCGGCCGTCGCCAGCGTGCGGCCGGCAAGCAGCGGGACCGCGAATTCGCGGGCACGTGCGACAAGGCCGGCGTCGATCTCGCGCGAGCTCGCGCCGTTTTCGCCGTCGATCGCGGCACCGGCTTCGTCCGGCGCGTCGAGGAGTCGGACGATCGGTGCGGCAGCCTCGGCACGGCTCGCCGCCTGGGTCTTCATGGCGTGAGCAGGAACTCCCGCACGACATCGACCTGAGCGGGAGCGACGAGCGTCGGCGCGTGGCCGACGCCGGCGAACTCGTGCAGCCGCGCCCGCGGCCCGCGCTCGGTCATGGCCTTGGCCGTGGCGCCGGAGAGGATGTCGGAGTCGGCCCCGCGGAGCAGCAGCGTGGGACAGCGAATCGCGTCGTAGGCCGCCCAAAGCGCGGCCTGCCCGATGGCCGCCGTCTCGGGAGTGACGGCACGCAGCGAAACGGCGATCGCCGGGTCGTAGTGCAACTTGAAGCGCTCGCCGTCGCGGCGCAGCATCGGTCGTGTCAGCGCCATCCACTCGGCGCGACTGTGCGGGCCGAAGCCCTTCGAGATGGAGAGCAGGTAGTCTGCGGCCTCGTCCTCGCTCGTCCATGTCAGCGGCAGGCCGAGGTAGCCCGCGATCCGCGCGATTCCCGCGGCGTCGATCGCCGGGCCGACGTCGTTGAGCACGAGGCGGCCGATCGGCGACTTGGGCAAGGACGCGAGGGCGATGCCGATCAGCCCGCCCATCGACGTGCCGACCCATGCGATCGTGTCGGCATCGAGGCGCGCCAGCAGCGTCACCATGTCGGCAAGGTAGGCCGGCAGCTGGTAGGCCGCGGGGTCGGCCAGCCAGTCCGATTCGCCGCGGCCCGCCACATCGGGACAGACGACGCGGAACTCGCTGCTCATGGCTCGCGCCAGCGCATCGAAGTCGCGGCCCTGGCGCGACACGCCGTGAGCGCAAACGAGGACCCGCTTCGCGGTGGGCTGGCCCCATTCCCAGTAAGCCATCCGGTGCAGGCCGCGCCCGTCCAGGCACTGCACGCGGCGCAGGCGCGGCTCGGTGGCTGGGTTCGTCGTCGTCATTTCATCTGCACCGTGCCGTTGACCGTCGCGGTGACCAGCGCCTTGCCCGGCTCGACCGAGAGTGGCTCGCCTGCGCTGGCCGAGGACATCGCGGTCATGCGCGCTTTCGGGAAGGGCGTCGGCTGCGCGTCGCCGGTCGAGACGTTCACCTCGCGAATCGAGTAGCCGGAATAGCCGAACTGCCTGGCGTACTCGGTCGCCTTGCCGCGGTAGCGCGCGATCGCCTCTGCCGTGACGTCGCCTTCGACCTTCTGGCTGGCCTCCTTCGAGAGCCGGAAGTCGACGCTCGCGATCGTCATCGACGCGATGCGCCCGCTGAGCTGGCCGATCGCGGCCATGTCGCGCCCTTCGACGATGACCTGCGCCGTGCCCTGCCAGCCCTTGATGCCGCCCTTCGACGCGTAGCGCGGATAGAGCGAGAACGCACCGGTCTGGACATCGACCTGGCCGGGCCGCGCCACCTTCTTCGCCTCGCCCAGCGCGGCGTCGAGCGCCTGCTTCAACTGGGCCTGAACCGTGTTGGCGTCGGACCCTTCCTTGGTGGTCGAGAAGGTCACGCTCAACAGGTCTCTTGCGACCTCGACGCTGGCGTTCGCGGTCAGGCTCAAGACGCCCTGCGGCGGCGGCGCGTCGGCAAGCGCCTCGACCGGCGCGCCGAAGGCCAGCGAAGCGACTGCCATCGCGGCTGTGGTGGAGGAAAAGTTCATCGCGGTGCGAAGCTCGTGAAATGTGGCTCGGTTCGGGGTTGTAACCGATGGTCAACGCTGCCTCGAACCGCCTGCAAAGCCGCGCAGAATCGCGATTGTTACAAATAAGGAAGCGATGAACACGACCGCCAACCCCCGCCCGGACCGGATCGTCGTCGTCGATGATGATGCCCGCATTCGCGACCTGCTGCGCCGCTACCTGACGCAGGAGGGTTTCGAGGTGCTGCTCGCCGAAGACGCGAAGGCGTTGAACCGCTTGCTGACGCGCGAGACCGTGCATCTCATCGTCCTCGACCTGATGCTCCCCGGCGAAGACGGCCTGTCAATCTGCCGGCGGCTGCGCGCTGCCAAGGACCTGACGCCGATCATCATGCTGACGGCCAAGGTCGAAGACGTCGACCG
>JBDTNU010000306.1:0-5053 GCA_039933535.1 Caldimonas sp.
TCGATTGCGGTGGCGTCGCAACGTCCGAGTCAAACATCCCTCGGGAGCATGCGCCGCAGGGTGTTGTCTCGGACAACGTAGTGATGAAACAACGCTGCGGCAGCATGCAGGCCGATCAGAAAGTACCCGATCGTGCCGCCTGCCTCATGGAGTTCCTTGGCCCAGTCGGCGACCGACTTGCTCACGCCGACGAGCGGCGGCAACTGCATGCCGAAGAAGGGAACGACCTTTCCTTCCGCGCTGAGGGTCAGCCACCCCAAGAGCGGCATGCCGAACATCAACGCGTAAAGGGCAACGTGCATCGCCTTTGCAAAGAGGCTTTGCCACTTCGGTGGATTCGGCTGTATCCCGGGCAACTCGCCGATGAAGTTCGCCACCGCCCTGACCACGACCAACGCGAGGACGGACAAGCCCAGCATGAAATGCCAAGTCTTCAAGCCCTCGCGAACATCGCTGCCTTTCGGGTAGTTGCCACGCAACTCGATGCACGCGTATACGGCGGCAATGAGCAGAAGCATCAGCCAATGCAATGCGAGCGAGAGCGTTCCATAGCGGCTCGCGCTGTTCCGCCAGCTCATTGCAAATACTCGGGGGACGGCGAGCGCGCCAGTGGACCTGGATTCATAGGAAGTCACTTCAACATGTCCGGACCAACGCGTCCTTGATCCAGGACAAGACCGCACGACGAAGCGTGGACATACTGGGTGCATGGCGGCGCTCGCCTCGGGTAAGTCACTTCACATCAAGGCGCGTGCGCTGCCGCACAGACCAGCTCGACGGTCTAGCCTACCGTCGTTGCGACTGACACCGCCATTGCGCGCCTGGCGCCGAGGTCGCGACGCCACAGGAGCCCGCCGAGATGAAGATCCTGATCGCCGCAGACGGCAGCGAGTACACCAAGCGCATGCTCGCCTACGTCGCGGCCCACGACGAGTGGCTGGGCGCCCAGCACCAGTACACGGTCGTCCATTCGGTGCTCGCCGTGCCGCACCGGGCGGCGTCTTTCGTATCAATCGAAATGATGACCCGTTTCTACGACGAGGACGCGGAGTCGGTCTTTCGTCCGATCCGTGCCTTCTTTGAACAACAGGGCATTCACGCCAGCTACGTCCATACGATCGGTCATGCAGCCGCCTCGATCGCCAGGATGGCAGAGGAGGGACGATACGACCTCCTGATGCTGGGAGCGCGTGGGCACGGAGCACTGGTCAATCTCGTCCTTGGCTCGATCGCAACGAAGATCATCGCCGGCTGCACCGTCCCCGTGCTCTTGGTGAGGTGAGCGGACCCGCCGCCAGCGACGCGGCCGCGGACTGGTCGATCGCGGACAGTTCCGCGGTCGCTGCGGCATTCGGTGCCGACCTGAAGAAGGGTCTGACGCCCCCGGAGGCGAATCGTCGACTCGCCCGGGACGGCGCGAACGAGCTTCGCGCCATGCCGCGCACCGCAGCATGGCGCCAGGTTCTGACGCAATTCCAGGACGCTCTCGTCTACTTGCTGCTGGTCGCGGTCGCCATCGCGCTGGCTGCGTGGTGGATCGATGGTCGGGCAGGCTGGCCGGTGGATGCGATCGTGATCGCCGTCGTCGTCCTGCTCAACGCTGCCCTCGGTCACGCTCAGGAGGCAAAGGCGGAAACCGCCGTCGCCGCCCTCACGAAGATGACGGAAGTGACCTCGGCCGTCCTGCGAGGCGGAGAGTCGCTGCGCGTTCCGAGCGCGGAGCTGGTCCGCGGCGACGTGCTCGTGCTGGGCGAAGGCGACTCCGTCGGCGCCGACGCCCGCCTCCTTGTCGCCACGTCCCTCCGGGTCCAGGAGGCGTCGCTCACGGGCGAGAGCGAGGCCGTTCTGAAGGACGCCTCGACGATGTCGGCGCCGGCGCCACTCGGCGACCGGACCAACATGGTGTTCAAGGGCACCGCAGTCGCGCGAGGCACCGGTCGCGCGATCGTCACCGCGACGGGAATGGCGACAGAAATGGGGCGGATCGCCCGGCTACTCGAGGCCACGGTTTCGCCACCGACTCCGCTTCAGGCGGAGGTCGCTCGGCTCGGCCGCATGCTCGGTCTGGCCGTCGTGGTCATCGCCGTCGTCGTCGTGGCCACCGTGCTACTGCTTTCCGAACTCCGCGGTGTCGGCGACGTGATTTCCGTCCTCCTGCTCGGGGTCTCCCTGGCGGTGGCGGCGGTACCGGAAGGCCTGCCGGCGATCCTCTCGGTCGTTCTCGCGCTCGGGGTGCAACGGATGGCAAGGCAACACGCGATCGTCAAGAAGCTGGTGTCCGTCGAAACGCTTGGCTCCGCCTCCGTCATCGCCTCCGACAAGACCGGCACCCTGACACGTGGGGAGATGACGATCGAGCGCGTGGTCACGGTCTCGGGATGCACGCGGGTCACGGGGGTCGGCTACGCCCCCGAGGGCGGCGTCGAGTACGACGCGGGCGAGCTGCCCGCGGGGCCTTTGCGCGACGAGCAGATCGTGGTGCTCTGCGGCGGCAGTCTGGCCGGCGATGCCCAGTTGCGCAAGAGCGCGGGCGGCGGGTGGGAAATCCGCGGCGACCCGACCGATGCTGCGTTCCTCGTCGCCGAACGCAAGCTTGGCGCCCATGAACGACGCGAGCGGCGCTTCGAGCGCATCGGCGAAATCCCATTCACCGCCGAACGCAAGCTGATGTCGACCATGCAGGTCGATCATGAGCGAGGCGACGGCGTGGTGCTCGTCACCAAGGGTGCGCCAGGTGTCCTGCTGCAGCGCTGCCGGTTCGCCAGGCGCGGGCTCGAGGTCATCGACTTCGACGACGCACTGCGCGCGCGCATGGAACTCGAGATCGACAGCCTGGCCGACGCTGCGTTGCGCACCCTGGCCGTCGCCTACCGCCCGATCGACAGCGACGAGGATCTGAGCGCCGGCGAGTCGCTCGAGCGCGACCTCGTCTTTGCCGGAATCGTGGGCATGATCGATCCGCCGCGGGAAGAGGCGGCCCAGGCCATCGGCGAAGCGCGCGGTGCGGGCATCCGGGTGATCATGATCACCGGCGACCATCCGCGCACGGCGGCCCGCATCGCTTCCGATCTGAGCATCGTCGACGGGGCAGCCACGGTGCTCGCTGGCGCCGACATCGACGCCATGGACGAGGCTCGCTTCGCCGAGGCGGTCCGCAAGACCTCGGTGTTCGCGCGCGTCGCGCCAGCGCACAAGCTGCGGATCGTGTCGGCCCTGCAGGCCGACGGCAACGTCGTCGCCATGACCGGTGACGGCGTCAACGACGCGCCGGCACTGAAGGCCGCGGACATCGGCATCGCCATGGGCGTCACCGGAACGGAGGTGACCAAGCAGGCGGCCAAGATGATCCTGGCCGACGACAACTTCGCGACGATCGTGGAAGCGGTGCGCGAGGGACGCAGCGTCTTCGACAACATCCGCAAGTTCCTTCGCTACCTGCTGTCGTCGAACCTGGGCGAGGTGTTGACAGTGTTCCTGGGCGTCGTTGGCGCGCAGATGCTCGGTTTGAAGGATGGCACCGGCGGTGGCGTCGCGTTGCCGATCCTCGCCACCCAACTGCTGTGGATCAATCTCGTCACGGACTCGGGACCAGCTCTCGCACTGGGCGTCGACCCACCGGCGAGCAATCTGATGGCCAGCAAGCCGCGGCGCTCGAGCGACCGCCTGATCGACGCGCGGATGTGGCTCGATATCGGCGTCATCGGTATGGTCGTCGCCACGGCGACCCTGCTCACGATCGATCTCAATCTCCCCGGCGGACTGATCGACGGCGGCCACGATCTCGCGAGTGCGCGCACGGCCGGGTTCACCGTGCTCGTCTTCGCAAGTCTGTTCGTCTCCCTCATCTCCCGCTCCGACGGCGACAGCGCCTTCCGGCACGTGTTCGCCAACCGCTGGCTATGGGCGGCGATCGGTCTTTCCGCGCTTCTCCAAGTGGCCGTGGTCCACCTCTCGTTTCTGAACCTCGCATTCGGCACGGTTCCGCTCTCGCTCGAACAGTGGTTGACCTGCATCGCGATGGCGAGCACTGTGTTCTGGCTGAGCGAACTCGAGAAATGGGGCGCTCGCGCCTTGCGACGACGGTGAGCGCAGCCATCGTCGGATACCGAGGCGGCCGCACGAGGCGGTGCAGTCGGTCATCGAAGACCTAACATGACATCCCTGCGTCGCATCCACCGCCCGCCATGACGTCCTCGACCAATCTGCGCTCAAGCGACGTCGGCCCCTTGCTGCACCGCCGTCGCCGCCTCGCAGCGGCGGCCGGCCTCGCCCTTGCCGCCCTGCTCCACATCGGCGACGCGACAGCGCAATCGACCCTCGTCGGCCCCGGCACCTACGACCCCAGGCTCCGCCGTGCCGAACCGCCGGCGAACGCCGAGCGCGCATGGCAGCAGGGCAGCGCGTCGTACGACCGCCGCGACTACCGCAGCGCGATGACCGCGTACCAGGCAGCGGCGGCACAGGGCGACGTTCGCGCGATGGCGGTGATCGGCACCATGTACCGCGAGGGCCAGGGCGTCGCCGTCGACAAGAAGCAGGCGGCGCAGTGGTACGAACGCGCCGCCGCAGGAGGTCATCGCGCCGCCCGGTTCTCGCTCGCCGACATGCTGGAATCGGGCGACGGCGTGGCGCGCGACGTGCCACGCGCGGCGCAGCTCTACGAGCAGAGCGCGCGACAAGGCTTTCCGGAGGCGCAGTTCGCGCTCGGCATCAGCTACGAATTCGGGCAGGGCGTGCCGCGCGACCGGCGCACCGCGATCCAGTGGCTCGACCGGGCCGCCGCGCAGGGCGACGGGCGCGCACGCTGGTTCTCGAGCTGGCTGAAGGCCTCGGCGACGCCACGCTTCGACAACCCGGACGGACTGCGCGACTACGTGAACCGGCAGGTCGACGCGCGCATGATGAAGCAGATGGGCGCGGGCAACCGCAGTTGCGCGATGGCGCAATGGGTGTGCTCGCGCGAGCGCGCCGAGGCGATCTGGAAGAGCGAGTACCACCCGCCGAACACGCCGAACCCGTTCCACTGAGAGGGGCGATCGCATGCGTCGCGATG
>JBDTNU010000307.1:0-5046 GCA_039933535.1 Caldimonas sp.
GCGGCCGGGCCGGGCGGCACCGGCTGCGGTGGCCTCGGCTGCCGCCACTTGTAGAGGCCCGCGCCGCCAAGCAGCAGCAGGACCGCGGTACCGGCCGCCCAGGCCCGCCACGGCGTCAGCGGCACCAGGGTCAGCGCGACCGTGCTGCCGCGCTTCACCCGTTCCCCCGCGTTCGGCAGCGATGCATCGACGACCCTCGCGTCGGCCTCGTCGCCGGCCGGCGTGGCGGCGTTCAATTCGCCGGCACGCTGCAAGGCGGCGCGTGCGTCGGCGAGCGTCGCGCCATGCAGCACCGGCACCGTGACGATCGAGCCGTCGGAAACGCGCAGCGTCACACGCGAGCGCGCGGCGGCGCGGCTGCCGGCAGGGGGCGACTGCTCGAGCACCTCGCCCTCGGCGCGCTCGCTGGCGACCTTTTCCGCAGCGACCACGAACGATCGCAATGCGGTCTGTGCGTCGCCGAGCTGGCGGCCGACCACGCCTGGCACGCTGAGGCCCGCCGACACGTGCAGCGTCACGACACTGTTTCGCCTGACATCGGTTCCGGCGGGCGGCTGCTGCGTCGTGACCGTGCCGAGCGGCGCGCTCGACGCGTCCTCGACCGTGGACCCACGAAGGCCCGCCTGGTCGAGCAGCTCTTCTGCCTTTGCCAGCGGGCGCTTGACGAGATCGGGCACATCGACGAGCGAGCCGTCCGACAGCGTCAGCGCGACCTCGCTGCCAGGCCTGGCCTGGGTGCCACCGGAGGGAGTTTGCGCAAGCACTTCTCCGGCCGGCCGCACGCTCTCCTTCTGCCTCGTGTTCACGGCAAAGCGCGACAGGCTCGACCTTGCATCGCCCAGGCTGCGACCGACGACTTCAGGCACCGGGATCGTCGTCGCGAGCGCGATCGCGATCCGCACCAGGCTACCGCGCGCGACCTCGGCATTCGCTTCCGGACGCTGGTCGAAGACACGCCCGAGCTGGGCTTCGGACGGCACCTCGCTCGCATTCATCTGCAGGTTCGACGCCTGCAATCGTTGCGCCGCTCCTTCGCGCGTCAACCCACGCAGCGACGGCACGCGCACCAGCGAGCCGTCGGACAGGACGAAGCTCGCCCAGCACAGGTTGCCGTCGAGCTGCTCGGTGGACTGGGCGATCACGACGCCCGCCGGCACGCTCGACGGCGAGCGTCCGGTCACGCGCGGACGAAAGCCCTTGGGCAGCGCCGCGGTGACCTGGGCATAGGTCATCTGCCTTGCCGCGAAATCGGGCAGCGCTGCGCACTGGAACGGAGGACGGGTCCCTCTCGGATTGGCGGCAGCGGCGTCGCGCGCAGCAGCGGCAGCTCGCGTGGCGGCGGCGTCTCGCGCGGCAGCTGCAGCTCGCGCGGCAGCGGCGTCTCGCGCGGCGGCTGCAGCTCGCGCGGCAGCGGCGTCTCGCGCGGCAGTTGCAGCTCTCGCAGCAGCGGCGGCTCGCGCAGCAGCGGCACCTTGCGCGGCAGCGGCGTCTCGCGCGGAAGCGGCGGCTCGCGTGGCGGAGGCAGCGGCGGCTCGCGCCGCAGCGGCCGGCGTGACCAGAAGCTTCTTCTGAGCAGGCGTGGCTGCATCGTCCACGCACGAGCCTTGCTGGCGCGCCGTCGCCTGCTGCGCCTGCGGCAACCGGCTGCAGGGCAGCGGCTGCGCCAACACCACTGGCGCAGTCGCCATCAGCGCCAAGATGCACAGGATGCGGCGCAGGTCTGGCCAGCGCCCTTCGAAGAATCCGAACGTTCGCATCCCCTGCATACGGCTCAGCCGCCGCAATGCGGACGCTGGCCGGGCCTTGACCTTCTCGACGGTCGACAGGTAGCTCGCAAGGCGTCGCGCGGGCCGGGTGTTGCCCGGATGACCGGGTTGAGCGAGATCGCCTCCAAACCCGAAAGAGGCGACCTCGCCAGTCGCAGCAGCTCGACATAGAGCAGCGCGTAGACGCGCTCGCGCGAATCGCTGTCGCCGGCGAGCGCGCGATTGAGAACGAGCGTGATGCCCGGCGCAGGCTCCGGCGGCGGATCGCGATTCGCGGAGGACGGCGGCATGCGATCTATGCGGTGCGACTCACGGGCTGGACGGAGGCTTTTCCCGCGCCGCGGCGATGCAGTCGAGCAGCACCTTCTGGTCGCCGATCTGGTTGGCGAGCAGGAGCACCAGGCGGGCGTCCAGGTCGTTGCTCTCGGTGTCGCCCAGGCCTTCATGGGCGGCGACCCAGGCTTCGTAGAAACCGTCGGGGTCGGGAATGTTGGCTTCGGTCTTCATAGGGCGAGGGCGGCGCGCAGCGCTGACGCCACGGCCGCGGGCGACGCTTCGGGCAAGGTCGCCGCGACGTAGGCGTCGGGCCGCACGAGAACCAGCGTGCCGGGCGCCGCGCCGAGGTGCGCTGTCATCGGGCTGGCTGCGTCGACGCTCCGGAAATCGACGGGGAAGAGTGCCGCCAGCTCGTCGAGCTCGACCAGCCTGGCGGCGTCGGCGCCGATCGCCAGGCCGAGAACGCGCGTCTCGCCGGGCAGGAAGCAATGCATCAGCGTCGTGCCGTCGAAGGCGACGTTCTGCACCGATCGCGCGCCGCTGCTCGCCCACGGCGACGGCGGATAGACATTGGCCTGCGCCATCCGGCCGGTGTTGGCGAGCCGCCGTGCGAACGCGTGGCGCCGCGCCAGCGCGCAGACGGCGCGGCGGATGCGATGCTCTGCGGCGCTGCGTGGCGCAAGAAAACGCGAGGTCCGCTTGGTCACCGTCAGGTTCTCGGCCGCGGCCGCATAGCGCTCGTGGTGGTAGCTGTCGATCAGCCCTTCGCCGGCTTCGCCTTCGAGCACCAGCGCGAGCTTCCAGCCGAGGTTGGCCGCGTCCTGGATGCCGTTGTTGCCGCCGCGCGCGCCGAACGGCGACACGACATGGGCGCAGTCGCCGATGAAGATCATCCGGCCGACGCGAAAGGTCTCGAGCAGGTGATCGCGGTACTGGTACGGACCGATCCAGACGAACTCGAACTCGACGCCCGGCCCGAGCTGTTCGCGCAGGCGCGCGCCGGCGACCTCGGGTTTGCTGATCGTCTCGGGGTCGCAGTCTTCGGCCATCTGGTAGTCGAGGCGCCAGACGTCGTCGGCCATCAGGTGCTGCCAGACGGCGCGCTGTTCGTTGAACGGCGCGTCGACCCAGGTCCAGCGCTCGGCCGGCAGCGGCGTCTTGAACTTGACGTCGCTGATGCACCAGCGGTCGGTGCTGCGCGAGGCGTTGACCTCGAGGCCCATCGCGCTGCGGATGCGGCTGTTGGCGCCGGTCGCGTCGATGAACCACTCGGCCTCGAGCGAATACGTTCCCGCCGGTGTCTCGACCTCGACGACGACCGCGTCGGCCTCGTCCGCGACATCGAGCACCTTGCTCTTCCAGCGCAGGTCGGTGCCGCCGAGCTCGATGATGCGATCGACCAGGAACCACTCGAGATAGAACTGCTGCAGGTTGATGAACGGCGGCTGCTCGGACGAGCTCTCGTCCTCGAGATTGAAGCTGTAGAGCTCGTCGGCGCCCGAGAAGGTTCGGCCCACCGACCAGGTGATGCCCTTGGCGCGGATCCGCTCGTAGACGCCGAGCCGCGCGAAGATCTCGAGACTCTTTTGCGCATAGCAGATGCCGCGCGACGAAGCACCCTTGACGCCGACCGTGTCGTCTTCGTCGAGCACGACGGCGCGGACGCCACGCAGGGCGAGGTCGCAGGCCAGCGTCAAGCCGGCGAGGCCGCCGCCGGCGATGACGACCGGATAGCGGATCCGATCACCGGCGCCGAGGTCGGGCGGCGCGACGAAGGGCCACTGCGGCAGTTCGTAGGCGGGAGCGAACTTCCAGGTTTCGGGGCTGCTCATGGCAGGACGTTATAGCGCGTCGGCCGGGCGAGCGAGGTGAAAGAATCGCGACATGGCCGCGTCCGCACTTCCCACCGACTTCCTCGGCGTGGCCCTGGTGGTCCTGCTCCTGGGCATGCGCCACGGCTTCGACGCCGACCACCTCGCCGCCATCGACGGCATGACGTATCACAACCACAAGCGCCAGCCTCGCCTGGCCCGCTACTGTGGCGCCCTGTTCTCGCTCGGGCACGGCGCCGTGGTGGTCGCGGTCGCCCTGGCCGTGTCGCTGCTGAGCGAGACCTGGCATCCGCCGGCGTGGCTCGAAGCCACGGGCTCGTGGATCTCGATCGTCGTGCTCGTGCTGCTCGGCGCGCTCAACATCGTGGCGGTGTTTCGCACGCCCGACGGCGAGCTGACGCGCCTGCGCGGCTGGCGCGGCGGCGCCTTCGCGAGGCTGTTGCGGACCAGCCATCCGCTGACCGTGATGGCAGTGGGAACGCTGTTTGCACTTTCGTTCGATACGTTCAGCCAGGCGGCGCTGTTCGCGATGACGGCCACGCAGTTCGGCGGTTGGCGCTCTGCCCTGGTGCTGGGCTCGCTGTTCACCTTCGGCATGCTGCTGACCGACGGCGCCAACGGCTACCTGGTCGCGCGGCTGATCCGTCGCAGCGATCGAAGCGCACAGGTGGCCTCGCGCGTGATGGCGCTGGCCGTCGCCGGGGTCAGCCTGCTCACCGCTGCCCTCGTGCTTGCCAGCCTGCTGGTTCCCGCCGCCGATGCCTGGGCCGAAGGCAAGGGGCTCTGGTTCGGCACGGCCATCGTCGCCGTGGTCTGCCTCAGCTTCCTGATGGGCCAGCGGCTCGCCGGCCCGGCCGGCAGCGGATCGAAACACACGTCGCGCATCGCCGACCGCCGGTCGAGCGCGACCGAAAGCCCGTAGCCACGCGAGCCTCAGGCGTCCATCGCGCCGAAACTCGAGAGATTGGCGGCGGCCTCGCGTCTCGCGGCGTCGGCGTCGCCCAGGGCCGCCTGCTTCTCGAGGGTCCACGACGCGACGGCCGCATGCGCTTCACGCGCATGCGCCTCCATCGTCTCGGCGCTGGCCGTCGGCACCGTCAGCTCGAGCCGGATGCCATTCGGATCGAAGAAGTAGATCGACTCGATGATGTGGTGGTCGGTGATGCCCAGCA
>JBDTNU010000308.1:0-5040 GCA_039933535.1 Caldimonas sp.
ACCGCGATGTAGCTGATCTCGATCCACTCGATGAAGAAGCCGAGCACGAAGATCAACCCCATCAGGAACCAGATGCCTGCATTCGTGCCGCCGGGCAGCGCGGCGAACAGGTCCTCGATCAGCTTTTCGCCGTGCAGGCCGCGAAAGGCGAGGCTGAAGACCTGCGAGCAGATCAGGATGAACAGGACCATCGCGGCGATGCGCGTCGTCGTGCGCATGACGTCGCGAAGGACCGAGAGCGAAAGGCGCCGCGTCATCGCGACGACGAGGATCGAGCCGAGCGCGCCCATCGATGCCGCTTCGGTCGGCGCGGCGATGCCGGCGATGATCGAGCCGAGCACCGAGAGCACGAGCGCGAGCGGCGGCAGCGCCACCTTGACGATGCGCTTGCCGAGCTCGGCGCGGCTGACCGCCTCGCGCTCGGCGAGCGGCACCGGCGGCATCGCGTTCGGCCGCAGCGTGCCATAGAGAACGATCCAGCCGCAGTAGAGCGCGGCGAGCAGCAGCCCGGGCAGCACGGCGGCCGCGAACAGGGTGCCGACCGAGAGCGACATGATGTCCGAGAGCAGGATCAGGACGAGGCTCGGCGGAATGATCTGGCCGAGCGTGCCTGAGGCGCAGATAGCGCCACACGAGAGCGCCGGGTCGTAGCCGCGGCGCAGCAGCGTCGGCAGCGTCAGCAGGCCGAGCGTGATGACGGTCGCGCCGACGATGCCGGTAGTCGCGCCCATCAGCACGCCGACGCCGATGATGCCGAGCGCCATGCCGCCGCGCAGGCCGCCGGCGACGTGGCCGATGACCTCGAGCAGGTCCTCGGCGAGGCGCGACTTCTCGAGCATCAGGCCCATGAAGACGAAGAGCGGGATCGACAGCCACTGGTAGTTGCCGACGACGCCATAGACGCGCGCCGGCAGGAGGTGGAAGAGCGTCTCGCCGAAGCCCATGAAGCCGAACACGAAGCCGCTCGACGCCAGCGTGATGCCGACCGGCACGCCGGCCATCAACATCACGAAGAAGCCGATCAGCAGGCCGATCGCGAGGTACTCCTGCAGCCCCATCTCAGGCGACCGCGGGCAGCGGGTCGATCATGCGGAAGAACGCGCGCACGCCCTGCGCCGCGGCCTGCAGCGCGAACACAGCGAAGCCGATCGGAATCAGCGCCTTCAGCGCCCAGCGGTAACGCAGGCCGCCCGGGTCGGCGGAGATCTCGCCGATCTCGTACGACTGCATCACGTAGGCAATCGCGTAACGGATGACGAGCACGGCGACGGTGACGGCGAGCAGCGCGGCGACGAGATCGACGAGCGCCCGGGCGCGCGGCGGATAGCGGGCATAGAACACGTCGACGCGGACATGCTCGCCCTGGCCGAGCGCGTAGGTCATGCCGAACAGCACGAGCGGTGCGAGCAGGTGCCACTCGAGCTCCTGCGACCAGACCGAGCCGACGCTGAAGGCATAGCGAAGGAGCACGTCGGTGGCCATCAGCACGACGATCGCGAGCGACAGCCACGCCGTCGCATGGCCGAGCCGCACGACGCCGCGGTCGACCACACCGGCAGCGGCGAGCCAGGCGCGACGGGCGTCGCCGTCCGACCCCGCGCCGGCGTCAGGCATGCGCGTCATTCGCGCTCAGGCGAGGATCTTGTCGAGATACGGCTTCTCGCTGTAGCCGGACCAGAACTTGTAGCCCGCGAGGTAGGCCATGTAGGAGTCGTGCACCTTCTTCACGACCGGATCCTTGGCGGCCGACTCGGCCAGGATCTGCGCGTTGACGGCGCGCAGCTTGGCCACGACCTCGTCCGGCAGCGGCCCGGCGATGACGCCCTGGTTCTTGATCAGGTCCTGCATCGCCTCGGCATTGGTGCCGTGGCACCAGCCTTCGCTGATCACGTTGCAGGCAGCGCACGCGTTCTCGACGATCGCCTGCAGGTCCTTCGGCAGCTTGTCCCAGGCGGCCTTGTTGACGAGCAGCTCGGAGACCGTCGCCGTCTCGTGCCAGCCCGTCGTGTAGTAGTACTTGGCGGCCTTGTGCAGACCGAGCTTCCTGTCCTGGAACGGGCCAACAAACTCTGCCGCGTCGATGACGCCGCGTTCCAGCGCCGGGAAGATCTCGCCCGCGGGCAGGAGCTTCACGTCGACGCCGAGCTGGGCGTAGACGCGGCCGGCCAGACCCGGGATGCGCATCTTCAGGCCCTTCAGGTCGGCGCTCGACTTGATCTCCTTCTTGAACCAGCCGGTCATCTGCACACCGGTGTTTCCGCAGGGAAAGGCGACCATGCCGAACGGGGCGTAGACCTCGTTCCAGAGCTGCTGGCCGCCGCCGTCGTAGAGCCAGCCGTTCATGCCCTGGAAGTCGAGGCCGAACGGGACGGCGCAGAAGTACTGCGCGGCGAAGGTCTTGCCGGTCCAGAAGTAGCTGTTGGCGTGGTTCATCTCGACGGTGCCGGCGCGCACCGCATCGAACCCTTCGAGCGCGGGGATCAGCTCGCCCGCGCCGTAGACCTGGATCTTGAGCCGACCACCCGACATCGCCTCGACGCGCCTGGCGAGATCGGTGGCGCTGCCCGGACCCTCCATGTAGAAGGGCGAGCCCTTGCCGTAGGCGCTCGTCATCTTCCAGCTGAATGTCTGCTGTGCGCTCGCGATCGCCGGCAGGCCGACGGCGGCGCCGGCAGCCGCGGCAATCGAACCGCGGCGAAGAAGAAGACGTCGGCTGGTCGCTGTCATGCGCTGCTCCTGGAGGTGGCGCGACGCGCCGGGCGGACGTTCGGACGCAAGGCGTATGCCACGGCACACGCGGACGCGTGCCGCGATCGCGCGCTACACGGGGTCTTCGGACGCAACGCTTGCGTCGGCGGCGCGCTCGAGCGTCCACCTGCGCAGGCGGCCGTTCTCGAAATGGAGCTTCACGGTGTCGCCGCTGTCGTCGCTCCAGGCCCAGTCGTCGTCGCCGGCGAGCCGGCGCCCGAGGCTCCTGGTCCTGGCGACGATCTGGATCAGCGTCGCGCCCTGCACCAGTCCGGCATGGAACATGACCACATTGGGCACGTGGCCGACCGGCGAGTCTGCCGCGTTCTTCACGACGCGAACGGCGCGGTTGAACGTGAGCAGGAGCCAGAAGACGATCGCGCTGGCTGCGAACACGAGCCCGGGCCAGGCATAGGCATACCAGGCCGCGAACGCGAAGACCGCCGCGAGCAGCCAGCCGAGCCGTGGGTTCAGCGCCGCCTCACAGGGTGCGGACGAGGTCGATCGCCTGCTCGATGCGCTCGACGGCGTGGATGGTGAGCCCCTCGAACACCTTGGCCGCGCCGCCCTTGGGCGCGTTTGCCTTCGGCACGATCGCCACCGAAAAGCCCAGCTTCGCCGCTTCGCGCAAGCGCTCCTGGCCGCGCGGCGCGGGCCGGATCTCGCCGGCCAGGCCGACTTCGCCGAAGGCGATGAAGCCGCGCGGCAGGGGCTTGCCGCGCAGGCTGCTCTGGATCGCCAGCATGACCGCAAGATCGGCCGCCGGCTCGCTGATGCGCACGCCGCCGACCGCGTTGACGAAAACGTCCTGATCGAGCGCGGCGATGCCGGCGTGGCGATGCAGCACGGCCAGCATCATGGCAAGCCGATCCCGGTCGAGGCCGACCGAGAGCCGTCGTGGACTCGGGCCGCCCGAATCGACCAGCGCCTGCACCTCGACCAGCAAGGGCCGCGTGCCTTCAAGCGTGACCAGCACGCACGAGCCGGCGACCGGATCGCCGTGCGTCGAAAGAAAGATCGCGCTCGGATTGGCGACGCCCTTCAGGCCCTTCTCGGTCATCGCGAAGACACCGATCTCGTTGACCGCGCCGAAGCGGTTCTTGATCGCGCGCACGAGTCGAAAGCTCGAGTGCGTGTCGCCTTCGAAATAGAGCACCGTGTCGACGATGTGCTCCATGACGCGCGGCCCGGCGAGCGCGCCGTCTTTCGTGACGTGGCCGACCAGGATGATGGTCGTGCCGCTGGCCTTGGCCAGCCGCGTGAGCTGCGCCGCGCATTCGCGCACCTGCGCCACCGAGCCGGGCGCCGAGGTCAACGCCTCGCTGTAGACGGTCTGGATCGAATCGATGACGCAGACCGCGGGCTGCTCCACCTCGATCGTCGCCATGATCTTCTCGAGCTGGATCTCGGCCATCACGCGCACCGCGCTGCCGGCCAGGCCGAGCCGGCGCGAGCGCAAGGCGACCTGGGCGCCGCTTTCCTCACCGGTGACGTAGAGCACCTTGACCACGCGCGAAAGGGAATCGAGCGCCTGCAGAAGCAGGGTCGACTTGCCGATGCCCGGATCGCCACCGATCAGCACCACGCCGCCGGCGACGATGCCGCCGCCGAGCGCACGATCGAGCTCGTCGATGCCGGTCGGCTGGCGTTCGGCATCGGCCGACTCGATCTCGGAGAGCGTGGCCACCGATTCGGCCGGCGTGAGCCCGCGCGACGCCACGGCGAAGCGGCTTTTCGTCGCGCCTTCCGCCACCGATTCGACCAGCGTGTTCCAGGCGCCGCAGCTCAGGCACTTGCCCTGCCACTTCGTGCTCGTGCCGCCGCACTCGGTGCACGCGTAGATCGATTTCTCCTTGGCCATGCGCCGATTGTCGGCGCTGCGCCGCAGCCCTCGTCGCGATCAGGTCGCCGTGAAGTTGCCGTGGAAGCCGAGCGGCAGCCAG
This sequence comes from Caldimonas sp., assembly GCA_039933535.1. Classification (GTDB taxonomy): domain Bacteria; phylum Pseudomonadota; class Gammaproteobacteria; order Burkholderiales; family Burkholderiaceae_C; genus Schlegelella_A. Next base: position 4,692 of record JBDTNU010000308.1, read on the forward strand.
TAGGGCAGGGCGGCCTGCGCGATCGGGCCGTCGCCGACTCGGCGCGCGTCGAGCACGTTGACGATCGAGACCTTGCGCTTCGCATCGAAGGTCGTGCCGACCAGCCAGGCATCGAGCTCGTTCGTGGATCCCGGCCGCGGCACGACGATGTGCTCCTCGACCACCATGCGCTCGCCGTAGTCGAAGCGATCGACCTTGCCGGTCTGCAGATCGCGCAGCTGCACGCCATGGAAAAGGGCCCCGTGGCGCATCGGGTAGTCCTTCCACGACGCCGCGCTGGCCACGTGTCGCGTCGCGATGCCGATGCGACGCGGATCGACGCGCGGGAACTCGACGACGCCGGGCATCG
>JBDTNU010000309.1:0-5039 GCA_039933535.1 Caldimonas sp.
GCGTCACCGAAATCATCGGCACCAGCCCGGTCTCCTGGGAGAACGCGGCGAAGAACGCCGTCGAGACGGCGGCCAAGTCGTTGCGCGACCTCCGCGTCGCCGAAGTCAGCAAGCTCGACATGAAGATCGAAGGTGGCAAGGTCGTCGCCTATCGTGCGCGGGTGTCGCTGTCGTTCAAGTACGACGCCTGACTCGAGGTCGCGCGTCACATCGCCTTGAAGCAGTGAACGTAGGCGCGGCTCACCGGCATTTCCGCCGCGTGGCCGCGCAAGCGCACGAACAGGCGGCTCAGCTCGTCACGCCGGGTGCCGGCGAGATGCTCGAGGTTAACGATGGTCGAGCGGTGAATCTGCTGGAAGCGCCCGGGGTCGAGTTGCGCGGCGAGCTCGGTGATGGTGGTGCGGATGAGGTGTTCGCCTTCGGCCGTTCGCACGCAGGTGTACTTGTCGTCGGCGTGAAAGAAGAGCACGTCGTCGACCTCGATCTGATGCATCAGGTCGCCCTGGCTTGCGCGCACGTAGCGCAGGTGCGCGGCGGCCGGGGCGGAAGCGAGCAGGCGCTGAAGTGCGGTCGCCAGGCGCGCGTCCGCCGGCGGTGACGCGCCGGCGGCCTTCAGCCGCTCGACCGTATTCGCCAGGCGCTCGGCCTTGACAGGCTTGAGCACGTAGTCGAGCGCGTGCTGCTCGAAAGCCGCAACGGCGAACTCGTCGTAGGCGGTGACGAAGACGACGCGCGTCGTCCCTTCGATGCCTTGCGCCACCTCGAGTCCGTTGAGGCCCGGCATCTTGATGTCGAGGAAGGCGAAGTCGGGTTGCAGCGCGGCGATGCGTTCGGCTGCCTCGACGCCGTTCGTCGCGACGGCGACGATCTGCAACTCGGGCCACGCCTTGGCGAGCGCGCCTTGAAGATAGCTCGCGAGGTGCGGTTCGTCGTCGGCGATCAAGGCGCTGGGCATGCTTGTCATGAGCGGTTGTCAAGGACTCGAAGGCAGGGTCAGCGAAGCGCGAACGCCGTGCGGCTCGACCGGGTCGATGCGCAGCGCCGCCGCACTGCCATACGACTGGCGCAGACGCTCGCGAATGTTGGCCAGTGCAGTGCCCGTGCCTTGCGCTCGTTCGCCGGCGCGCGGCGCAGGCCTGGCGACCGGAATGCCGGCGCCATCGTCCTCGACCTTGAGCACCAGCGTGCCACGCTCGAGACGCGCCGCGATGCGGATCGTTCCGCCGCTGATCTGCGGCTCGAGGCCGTGCACGATCGCGTTCTCGACCAGCGGCTGCAGGCTGAGCGCGGGCAAGGGGCGCGAGCGCAGCTCGGCGGGCACGTCGATCGCGTAGCGCAGGCGTTCCTCCATGCGCATCTTGATGATCCGCAAGTAGGCGTCGACCAGATCGATCTCGTCGCCGAGCGTGTGCGTGGCGTGGCCCAGGCCGGTGAGCGAAGCGCGCAGGTAGTCGACAAAGGATTCGAGCATCGCCTTCGCCCGCAGCGGATCGCTGTCCATCAGCGAGACGACGTTGGCCAGCGTGTTGAACAGGAAGTGCGGCTCGATCTGCGCCTGCAGGAGCCGAAGCTGCGCTTCAGTGGCCTGGTTCTCGGCCTGGATCTGGCGCGTCTTCATGGCGAAGAACTGGTGGAAGATCATCGTGATCAGCAGGGCCAGCACGACCGTGCCGACGAGCGCGCCGGGGCGGTCGAGCGAAAAGAGCCTGCGCACGTCGATCCCGAATGCCCACAGCATGCCGAGCGGCCAGCCGATCGAGACGCCGACGATCGGCACCAGCGAGTAGTAGAGGGAGCGGCGCGCCTTGTTCCAGCCGCGCAGCCGCTCGCGCCCGATCAGCTTCGTCGAGCCGGCGAACAGCAGGCGGATGGTCAGCGTGATCGACAGGCTGAGCACCATGTTGGCCTGGAACCAGCCCCACCAGGTGGGCAGGTGGACTGCGTCGTTGTCGGCGTTGAAGGCGATGCTCACGATCGTGAAGCCCGCGGCACAGCCGGTGGCGAACACGATGGTCCAGGCGTACGCGGACCACCAGGGTCCGCCCATGCGGTCGTCGCTCGACAGCCAGGTCCGCCAGGAGCGCCGCAAGGTCTCGCCATTCACCATGCGAGCGAGTGTACGAATCGAGGCCGTGCGCACGCGTTCGCGCCGACCGATCGACAGCCGGGCCGACGAATGGCGCTCCCTACAATGCGCCGGCTTCTTCTTCAGCGCCCACTCCATGCAAGTTCACGGCTCGGTCTTCAAGGCCTACGACATTCGCGGCATCGTCGACAAGACCATCGACGAGCGCTTCGCCGAGCACCTCGGCCGCGCTTTCGGCAGCGAGGCCGTGGCCGCGGGCGAGCGCGCCGTCGCGGTCGGCCGCGACGGGCGGCACTCGGGCCCAGGACTCGCCGCGGCGCTGATCCGCGGCCTGGTCTCGACCGGGCTCGACGTCGTCGACCTCGGCGCCGTGACCACGCCGATGCTGTATTACGTGGCGGCGACACGCGGCGAACACGGTTGCACGAGCGGCGTGCAGGTCACGGGCAGCCACAACCCGAAGGACTACAACGGCTTCAAGATGGTGCTCGCCGGCCGCGCCATCTACGGCGACGACATCCAGCGCCTGCGTCGGCGCATGGAAACCGAGTCGTACGCGACGGGGCGGGGCCGCAGCGCAACGATGGACGTGCTTGCCGAATACACGGCGCGGATCGCGAACGACTGCCGGCTCGTGCGGCCGATGCGCATCGCCGTCGATTCCGGCAACGGCATCGCCGGCGCTTCCGGTCCCGCGGTCTTGCGCGCCCTCGGCTGCACCGTGCAGGAGCTGTACTCCGAAGTCGACGGCGACTTCCCGAATCACCACCCCGATCCGAGCAAGCCCGAGAACCTCGCCGACCTGATCGCGACGGTAACCAGCGGCCGGGCCGAGATCGGCCTGGCCTTCGACGGCGACGGCGACCGGCTCGGCGTCGTCACCAAGGACGGCAAGATCATCTACCCGGATCGACAGCTCATGCTCTTTGCACGCGACGTGCTCGAGCGCAACCCCGGCGCGCCGATCCTGTTCGACGTCAAGTGCTCGCAGCGCCTGGCGCCGCTGATCCGCGCCGCCGGCGGCAAGGCGGTGATGTGGAAGACCGGCCACTCTCTCGTCAAGGCGAAGATGAAGGAGCTCGCCTCGCCGCTGGCCGGCGAGATGAGCGGCCACATCTTCTTCGGCGAGCGCTGGTACGGCTTCGACGACGCCACCTATACCGCCGCGCGCTTGCTGGAGATCCTGAGCCGGAGCAAGGACCCGAGCGCCGTGCTCAATGCCTTGCCCGAAGGCTTCAGCACGCCGGAGCTCAACGTCGCCTGCGCCGAAGGCGAGCCTGCTGCGGTGGTGGCGCGCCTGCAGGCCGAGGCGAGCTTTCCGGGCGCGCGCGAAGTCGTCACGATTGACGGCGTCCGCGTCGAGTACGACGACGGCTTCGGGCTGGTCCGCGCATCGAACACGACGCCGGTGCTGGTGTTGCGCTTCGAAGGCGCGACGCCGGAGGCGCTGGCGCGAATCGAAGCCGACTGCATGGCCGCACTGCGCGCGGTCAAGCCCGACGCGCAAGTCGTCGCGGCGGCGCATTGAGCGTTCGCGTCGTGTCGCTGGCGACGCGACCGTTCATCCCGTGCGCATCCTGATCGTCAAGCTCTCGTCGCTCGGCGACATCGTGCACGCGTTGCCGGTCGTTGCCGACATTCACGCAGCGCATCCCGACGCGATCATCGACTGGGTCGCCGAGCCGGCGTTCGCACCCTTGCTGCGCCGCGTCCGCGGTGTCGCCGACGTGATCGAACTGCCGCTCAGGCGCTGGACGCGCACCGGCTGGTTCGGCACGGCAAAGCGCGGCGAGCCGGGGACCTTCGCGAGGCGCCTGCGTCGCGAGCAGTACGACGCCGTGATCGATCTGCAAGGCCTCACCAAATCGGCGCTGGTCACCCGGATGGCGCGTGGTCCGAGCTTCGGCCTGGCCAATCGCACCGACGGCGCGAGCCACGAGTGGCCGGCGCGCTGGCTGGTCACGAACGCCATTCGGGTCGAGCCGAAGAGCCATGCGCTGGATCGATCGCGCGAGCTGGTGTCGCGTGCGCTCGGCACGCGGATCGACACGGCGCCGACCTTCGGCGTGACCGCCGCGCAGTCGCTGACGCCGGAGCCGGATCGCGTCGTCTTCGTCCATGGCACGTCGCGCGCCGACAAGCTGTGGCCGGAAGCGGACTGGATCGAGCTCGGCCGGCGCGTGATCGCGTCGGGCCTCGGAGTCGCGTTGCCGCGCGCCGACGCGGCAGAGCATGACCGCGCCAACCGAATCGCCGCCGCGGTCGGCGAATCGTGCGAGGTCTGGCCGCCGATGGATCTCGGCGCGCTGATCGACCGTATGGCGGGCACCGCGGGCGCGGTCGGCGTCGACAGCGGGCCGAGCCACATCGCCGTCGCGCTCGATCTGCCGCACGTGCAGATCTACAACCACCCGACCGCCTGGCGCACCGGCCCGCAGACGCGGCACGGTCATCGCCATCAGGTCTCGATCGAAGGCTTTCCGGCACCGGGTGTCGACGCGGTCTGGGCGGCGTGGCAGCAGGTGCGCCGGCAATGACTGCGCGGCTGGCGCGCGCGGTGTATTCGCTGTTGCTTCGGATCGGCCTGCCGCTCTACCTCTTGCGCGTGCTCCGCCGCGGCCGAAGCGAGCCGCTCTACGCCACGCTGATCGGCGAACGGATCGGTCGCTACCGTGCTGCAGGAGCGCCCGGTGCCTTGTGGATCCACGCCGTCTCGCTCGGAGAGACGCTTGCCGCAAAGCCGCTGATCGACGCGCTGCGCCATGCGCTGCCCGGTCTTCGCCTGCTGCTCACCCACGGCACGGCCACCGGCCGCAGTGCCGGCCAGCCCTTGCTGCGGGAGGGCGATGCGCAAGCCTGGCTGCCTTTCGATACGCCGGGTGCGGTGCGTCGCTTCTTCGACCATTTCGCGCCGGTCGCCGGCGTGTTGATGGAGACCGAGATCTGGCCCAAC
>JBDTNU010000310.1:0-5034 GCA_039933535.1 Caldimonas sp.
ACGGCCGGCGACATCCAGACGCCGCACGACGTCGAGATCATCAATCCCGAGCACGAGATCGCCCACCTGTCGTCGGGCGGCAAGCTCGACATGCAGATCAAGGTCGAGAAGGGCCGCAGCTACGTGCCGGGCAACCTGCGCCGCTACGGCGACGAGCCGACCAAGTCGATCGGCCGGATCGTCCTCGACGCCTCGTTCTCGCCGGTCTCGCGCGTGAGCTACACGGTCGAGAGCGCCCGCGTCGAGCAGCGCACCGACCTCGACAAGCTGGTGATGGAGATCGCCACCAACGGCGCGATCACGCCGGAAGAGGCGATCCGCTCGTCGGCCAAGATCCTGGTCGAGCAGCTGGCGGTGTTCGCCCAGCTCGAAGGCCAGATCGGCGAGATGTTCGAGCCGCAGCCGACGCGCAGCACGCAGTTCGATCCGATCCTGCTGCGCCCGGTCGACGAGCTCGAGCTCACGGTGCGTTCGGCGAACTGCCTGAAGGCCGAGAACATCTACTACATCGGCGACCTGATCCAGCGTACCGAGACCGAGTTGCTGAAGACGCCGAACCTCGGCCGCAAGTCGCTCAACGAAATCAAGGAAGTGCTGGCATCGCGCGGGCTCACGCTCGGCGCGCGGCTGGAGAACTGGCCGCCCCAGGGGCTGGACAAGCGATAAAGAGAACAGGGCCGACAAAAGGCCCGGTGCACCCTCCAGTACCTGACACGGCTGGCGGTTCATAACAGGAAAGGAACAGCACCATGCGTCACGGACACGGGCTCCGCAAGCTCAACCGCACTTCCGAGCACAGGCTCGCGATGCTGCGCAACATGTGCGTCTCGCTGCTTCAGCACGAGGCGATCAAGACCACGCTGCCCAAGGCCAAGGAATTGCGCCGGGTCGTCGAGCCGCTGATCACGCTCGCCAAGGAGCCGACGCTGGCGCACAAGCGACTGGCGTTCGACCGCTTGCGCGACCGTGCCATCGTCACCAAGCTGTTTGCCGAGATCGGCCCGCGCTACAAGGCGCGCCCGGGCGGCTACACGCGGATCCTGAAGATGGGCTTTCGGATCGGCGACAACGCACCGATGGCCTTTGTCGAGCTCGTCGATCGGCCGGTTCCGGTCGAGGCCGAAGCCGCCGCCGACGCCTGATCTTCCTGTCGGGGGGCGAGTCGTGCCGGCGCCGCTGCTGCGCATCGCACACCTGACGAAGAAGTTCGGCGACGCGACCGTCGTCGACGACCTCTCGCTCGAGATCATGCCGGGCGAATGCCTCGGCGTGATCGGCCCCAATGGCGCCGGCAAGACGACGACGATCCGCATCTGCCTGGGCCTGACCGGGCCCGACAGCGGCGAGATCGAAGCCTTCGGCCTGTCCCTGCCCGCGCAGGTGCGCGAGGCGAAGAAGCGGATCGGCGTTGTCACCCAGTTCGACAGCCTCGATCCCGATTTCACCTGCGCCGAGAACCTGCGCGTCTACGGCGCGTACTTCGGCCTGTCGCGCGCCGTCATCGACGAGCGCGTGCCCAAGCTGCTCGAATTCGCGGCGTTGCAGTCGAAGGCCAACGCGAAACCGGGCGAGCTGTCGGGCGGCATGAAGCGGCGCTTGTCGCTTGGCCGCGCGCTCATCAACGACCCGGACCTGCTGATCCTCGACGAGCCGACGACGGGTCTCGATCCGCAAGCGCGCCACCTGATGTGGGAGCGCTTGCAGAACCTGCTTCAGCAGGGCAAGGCGATCCTGCTCACGACCCATTTCATGGACGAAGCCGAACGCCTCTGCGATCGCCTGCTCGTTCTCGACCACGGCAAGAAGATCGCCGAAGGCACACCGCGCGGCCTGATCGCCGCCAACCTGGAAACCGATGTCGTCGAGGTCTACGGCGACGGCGCCAAGGCCGCGGGGCTGGCCCACACGGCGCTGGCCGAGCGCGTCGAGACCAGCGGCGAAACGGTGTTCTTCTACCTGCGCCAGGCCAAGCCCTTGCTCGATGCGCTGACCGATGATCACAGCGTGCGTACCTTGCATCGGCCCGCCAACCTGGAAGACCTGTTTCTCAAGCTCACGGGTCGGCAGATCCGTGACGACGCCTGATCGAACGACGCCGCCATGCTGATCTCGTTCTACGCCACGCCGCGCCTCACCCCGAGCTTCTGGCCGGTCGTGATGCGCAACCTGCTGGTATGGAAAAAGCTCGCCGGACCGAGCATTCTCGGCAACATCGCCGAGCCGCTGATCACGCTGGTCGCCTTCGGCTACGGCGTGGGATCGCTGATCGGCCAGATCGACGGCATGCCCTACATCCAGTACCTCGCCTCCGGCAGCGTGGCCGTGAGCGCGGCGTTGGCCGCAACCTTCGAGGCGCTCTATTCGGCCTACTCGCGGATGGCGGTGCAGAAGACCTGGGACTCGATCCTGAATGCGCCGATCGCGCTCGACGACATCGTCTTCGCCGAGATGTTGTGGGCGGCGATCAAGGCGCTGTTCTCGTGCACGGCGATCCTCGTGGTCATCTTCCTGCTCGGCATCAGCCGCGCGCCGACCATGCTGCTTGCCCTGCCGGTGCTCGGCCTGGCCGGCGTGACCTTCGCTTCGATCGGGCTGGTATTCAACGCGGTTGCCAAGGGTTACGACTTCTTCACGTACTACTTCACCCTGGTGATCACGCCGATGACCTTTCTCTCCGGGGTCTATTTCCCGATCGCGCAGATGCCGTCCTGGCTGCAGGGCGTGGCCCAGGTGCTGCCGCTGAAGGCAGCGGTCGACCTGGTTCGTCCACTCGTCCTCGGAAGCTGGCCCGTCGATCCGGTTCGGCCGCTCCTGATCCTCACGGCGTATGCGGCTTGCGGCTACTATCTGGCACTGGTGTTGACCCGGCGTCGGTTCTTCAAGTAGGGCGCTTCCTGTAAGCCTTTGCGACCGATCCCGACACAGACCTGATGCACGCTCGCATGGCCAGACTCGCTGCAGTCCTCGCGCGGATCGCGAATCCCGTCGCCGTCTCGTCGGCATGGCGCAAATGGAGCCGTTCGCTGCTCGTGATGCTGGCCCTGGTGGGCCACGCCGCCTGGCAGCCAGCGCTTGCAGCAGACGATTTCCTCGAGCCCGACAAGGCGTTCCAGTTCTCGGCACGCCAGCTCGATGCCAAGACCGTCGAAGTCACCTTCGACATTGCGCCTGGCTACTACCTCTATCGCGATCAGTTTCGTTTCGCTGCCCAGGGTGCAACGCTCGGCGCAGCGCTGATTCCACCGGGCAAGGTCAAGTTCGACGAAACCTTCCAGAAGAACGTCGAGACCTATCGCGACGCGATCAAGATCAGCATTCCGGTGCAAAGCGCGGCCGGCGACTTTCGCCTGATCACGACCAGCCAGGGCTGCGCCGACGCGGGTCTGTGCTACCCGCCGATGCAGAGCGAAGCGACCGTCAGTCTGGCCGGATTCGGCGGCAATGGCATCGTTCGCCCCGTCGCGAGCAGCGATACGGCCGCGCTCGGCGCCACGAGCCTCGCGGCGACCGGCGCTGCCGTGAGTCCGGCGGCACCTGCGGGGGCTACCGGAGGAGAACTAGGTGCGATCGAGTCGGTACTGCACGGCGGTTCGTTCTGGCCCATCGTCGGCGCGTTCTTCCTCGCCGGCCTGCTGCTCTCGCTCACGCCCTGCGTGCTGCCGATGCTGCCCATCGTCACGTCGATCATCGTCGGCCAGGGCGGGTACGGCGCCGCGCTTGCCGGCATGCCCGCGTCGGGCGGCGGTGGCTCCGGAGGAGGACTTCCCGGTGTCTCGCGTAGCCGAGGCTTTGCGCTGGCCGCGTCGTATTCATTCGGCATGGCGGTCGTCTACACGCTGTTCGGCGTCGCCGCCGGTCTGGCCGGCGAAGGGCTCGCCGCCGCCTTGCAGAACCCCTGGGTCCTCGGCGCTTTTGCGATCGGGCTGATCGGGCTCTCGCTGTCGATGTTCGGCGTCTACAACCTGCAACTGCCGTCCTCGATGACCTGCCGCTTCGCTTCGGCTGCCGATCGGATGCCCGCCGGCCGTGCCGCCGGTGTCTTTGCGATGGGTGGCGTCTCCGCGCTCATCGTCAGCCCTTGCGTCGCGGCACCGCTTGCCGGCGCCTTGCTCTACCTGAGCCAGACGCGCGATGTCTGGCTCGGCGGCACGGCACTGTTTTCGTTGGCCGCCGGCATGAGCGTGCCCTTGCTGCTGGTCGGCGCTTCAGCCGGCGCGATCCTGCCCCGTGCCGGCGCATGGATGGTCGAGGTCAAGGCGATCTTCGGCCTGCTGCTTCTGGGCGTGGCCTTGTGGACGGTCCAGCCCGTGCTGCCAGGCTCGCTCGCCCTTGCGCTATGGGGTGTCCTTGCCCTCGGCACCGCGGCCCTGATCATCTCGAACGGCCGCAAGGCAGTTGAGACCAGTGGCGTCGCAGAGGAGGGTTCGCCACGGCCGCCGCGGCGTGCCTGGCGGCCGGCGATCGCCGCCTTGCTTGCGCTGGTGGGTGCGCTGCAGATCGTCGGCGCGGCTGCCGGTGGCACCGATCCGCTGCAGCCGCTGGCGCGGTTTTCTTCGAAGAGCGAGCTCGCGGCTGCCGCTGGCGCACCGCAGTTCGTGGCGGTGCGCAGCGTGGCCGAGCTCGACGCCGCACTGCGCTCGCCCGGTCGGCCGGTGATGCTCGATTTCTATGCCGACTGGTGCGTCTCGTGCAAGGAGATGGAGCGCTTCACGTTTGCCGACCCGGCCGTGCAGCGGCGCCTGGCGGGCGCTGTGCTGCTGCGCGCCGACGTCACCGCCAACAATGCGCAAGACCGAGAACTGCTGCGCCGTTTTCATCTGTTCGGCCCGCCGGGAATCATCTTCTTCGATGGCAACGGTCGCGAAGTCGCGGTCGCTCGCCTGGTGGGCTTTCAAAAGACCGCGCGCTTCCTCGAAACCCTGCAGTCAGCCGGTCTCTGAGACGCGTCGTCGCCGCCTCGCTCGGGTATACTGCGAGGCTCAGTCGCGAGGTGGAGCAGTCTGGTAGCTCGTTGGGCTCATAACCCAAAGGTCG
>JBDTNU010000311.1:0-5021 GCA_039933535.1 Caldimonas sp.
TAAAAGTCCGCTGCTCTACCAACTGAGCTAACAACCCGCCGAGCCCATGATTATAGGGTGGAGAGCGTGCTCGGCCGGTGGGGTACAAGCGCCGCGAATTCTAGCGCACGGGTCGCGGCGACCATGCCGAAGGTCGCGGTCACGCCCACGCTCGAGCCGTAGCCGTGGCAGTTGAGCGTGCCATCCACATCGCAGCCGGTTTCGTCGCCCGACGGCATCTCGACCGACTCGCGCGAGAACACGCAGGCGATGCCGATGTCGCCGACGCGAGGCGCATCGTGGAACTTGCGTAGCCGTTGCCGCAACGCTGCCAGAACGGGGTCGTGCGTGGCCTTTGCGAGGTCGCCGACCTCGACGCGCTCGGCCGCCCGCTTGCCGCCGGCGGCACCGACGCTCACGAGCGGCGTTCGTGTCGCCAGCGCCCACGCGGCGATCGCCGCCTTGGCGCGAATCTGGTCACAGGCGTCGATGACGACGTCGACGGGTGCGGCCAACAGGCCCGGCCAGTTGGTCTCGTCGACGAACTCCTCGACCCCATGCACCACGCAAGCGGGATGAATATCGGCGACCCGCCTTCGCAGGGCTTCGACCTTCGCCATGCCGAGCGTGCTGCCGAGCGCCTGCACCTGCCGATTGATGTTCGACTCGGCGATGTGGTCGAGGTCGATCAGCGTCAATTCCGCCACGCCGCTGCGCGCGAGCGCTTCGGCCGCCCAGGAACCGACGCCGCCGACGCCGACCACCGCCACGCGCGATGCGCGGATCCGCAGATAGGCAGCGTCGCCATACAAACGGCGCAGGCCGCCGAAGCGACGCTCCAGATCGGAGTCGTCTGCATCGAGGGGCGGCGCGACTGCACTACGCGCCGCGACCACGGTCATTTCAGCGATACCAGCCGTTCCTTGCCGGCCTGCGCGGCTTCCGACTTCGGATAGGTCCTGAGCAATTCGTCGATCGTCTTGCGCGCGGCCTTGACGTCCTTCAGCTCGGCCTGGCAGTTCGCGATGGCCAGCAGCGCCTCGGGCGCCCGCGGGCTCTGCGGCGAAGCAGCGACGAGGCTGCGGAACGAGGCGATCGCGTCTTTGTACTCGCGTCGCCCGTACTGAGCGTTGCCCATCCAGAACAGAGCCGACTCCCGGTAGCCCGTTCCGGGAAAGCGCTTCAGCAAGGCACTGAATCCGTTCGACGCGCGATCGAACTGGCCACTGCGAAAGCCGCCGAGCGCATCGTCGTACATGCGCTTTTCTTCCGGGTCGACAGTGATCTCCTGGTCGTCGACGGTCACCTTCTGCGGTTCGATCTTGCGGATCCGGTCGTCGACGCCTTGCTGGATGTCGGACTGCTTTCTCTGCAGATCGGCGACGTTGCGTGCAAGCTCTTCCATCTGGCCGCGCAGCTTCGCGTTGTCGGTGCGCTGCAGCTCGATCTGGCTGTTGAGGTCGAGGAGGCTGCGCTTGAGTTGCGCGATCTGATCCGACATCGCCGCCATCTGCTCGGCCTGGCGCGCCCGCGCCTGCTCGTTGCCCTGCTCGATCTTCTGACGAAGGTCGAGGATGGCGCGGCGCGCTTCGTCGTCGTCGAAGATGCCGGCCCGGGCCGGCGCGGCCATGCCGAACGCCAGCGCGAAGGCCAGCAGGGCTGCCGCGCCTGCCCCTTTGCGCATCGAGCGGAAGCCCGCGTTCACTGGCTCGCCATCAGCTCGGCGCGGCGGTTCTTGGCCCACGCTTCCTCGTTCTCGCCCTGCACTGCCGGGTGCTCCTTGCCGAAGCTGGTCGCTTCGAGCTGCCCAGGCTGGGCGCCAAGAAGCGTCAGCGACTTCACGACCGACTCGGCGCGGCGCTGGCCGAGCGCGAGGTTGTATTCGCTGCTGCCGCGGTCATCGGTGTGGCCCTGCACTGCCATGTGGCGCTTGGGGTTGGCGGCCAGCACCTTGGCGTTGGCTTCGACGACCGGGCGGAACTCGTCCTTGACGATGTAGCTGTCGTAGTCGAAGTAGACGATGCGCGGCAGGTTGCCCATGCCCGCCATGCTGCCGCCGGTGGCGTCGACCGGGGCAACCCTCGTCTGCGAACCGGCCGCGGCATCGCGCGCGGTGTTCTGGTTGCTCGGGATCACGCCGGTCCTCGATTCGACCGGCGCGTCGTCGAGCTTGACGCTCGAGCAGGCCGCGAGCGAGGCCGCGGCGATCAGGGTCAGGAGGTGTCGATGGGTGGATGTCATGGAATGCTTCCTTTGGTCAGTGAGATGCGCGTATCCGAAAAGGAGTTGCGCCTTATCGCCCGTAAGGGCCCCATACCGGCTCGCGCAGATCAGCCGTCGTCGACGGCAGGCGAGCCTTTATCTTGCCATCGAGCGTTGTCGTCATCAACACGCTTCGGCCCTGGATTCGGGTGGCGTAGATGAGCAGGCGCCCGTTCGGCGCAAAGCTCGGGTGCTCGTCCTCGGACGTGTCGGTCAGCGGCACGGGCTGGGCACCTGGCGTCGAGAGGTCGAGCGTGGTGAGCCGGAACGCATTGCCGCTGCGCGTCACGTAGGCAAGCGTGCGCCCGTCGGCGCTCACCGCCGGGCTGATGTTGTAGTTGCCCCCGAAGGTGACGCGCTCGGCGCCGCCGCCGCCGCCGGCCGCCATGCGGTAGACCTGCGGGCTGCCGCCGCGGTCGCTGGTGAAGTAGATCCAGCGCCCGTCGGCCGAGAACTTGGCTTCGGTATCGATCGCCTGGCTGCTCGTGATCCGGCGCGGACTCTCGCCGTTCTTGCCGATCATGAAGAGCTGCGAGCCGCCGTCGCGCGACAGCGTGACCGCGAGCGACTGGCCGTCGGGCGACCAGGTCGGCGCGCTGTTCGAGCCGCGAAAGTCGGCGATCGCGCGGCGCTCGCCAGTGGCGACGTTGTGCACGTAGACGATCGCCTTCTGCTTCTCGAACGAGACGTAGGCCAGCTCCTTGCCGTTGGGCGACCAGGCGGGCGAGATGATCGGCTGGGTGCTGTTGAGGGCGACCTGGTCATTGATGCCGTCGGCATCGGCCACGCGCAGCGTGTAGCGCGTGCCGGCCCGCGTGACATAGGCGATGCGGGTCGAGAACACGCCTTTCTCGCCGGTCAGCTTCTCGTAAATGATGTCGGCGATGCGGTGCGCCTCCAGGCGAAGCTCGCTGGCATCGACGGCGTGGCTTTGGCCCCCGAGATCGCTGCCCTTGACCACGTCCCAGAGCTTGAAGCGGATGTCGAAGCGGCCGTCGGCAAGACGCGTGACAGAGCCGGCGGCAAGCGCGTCGGCGGTTCGGGCGCGCCACTCGCCCCATTGCGGCTGGCTGGTTTCGTCGAGCGTGGCCGAGTTGTCGACGCCGCGAAACGCGCCGCTGCGCTCGAGGTCGGCACGGATGATGGCCGAGACCGACTGGCCGCTCTTGTCTTCGTCGCGAAAGCGGACGATGGCGATCGGCAGCTGCGTGGCGCCTACGCCCGAGATTTCGACCTTGAACTGGGCGCGTGCCGGCGCCACGAGAAAAGCGGCCGAGGCCGCGCAAAAGACGCGTCTGTGAATGGGCATGAAGGATCGTGACCCGGATTCGGGCGGTTGGTTCACTGCGAAGTAACGCGGCGAGTCACCGCGTGGTTGGCAATCGGCGTGCGAGGTCGGCCATTTTCATGTACCGCCAGAACGTGCCCTCGGCGACGTAGACAGCGACCAGAAAGCCTGCCGCGCCGTCGAGAAAGCCGCGTTTGACGACATAACCCCGCATGAAGGCCCAGGCCGCATGGCCGAACGCCGCAGCCGCGCCGCCGCGCTGGCCCGCGGCAACGCGTTGGGCCGCGCTTTCGCTGCTGTAGCGGTTCATCTTGGCAAGGGCGTCGTCGAGAGTTGGCATGGTCTCGTGCAAAAGCTCGCCGTCGAGGCGACCCGACGGACCTTCCGCGATCACGCGCTCGTGGACGCGATCGGCCGAAAACCGTGCCTTGTCGCGCCGGAACAGGCGCAGCACGCGGTCAGGGTACCAGTCGCCGTGGTGAATCCAGCGGCCGCAAAAGCTCGACAGGCGCGAGATCTCATGGCCCACCGGGCCGCCCTCGCCCACCGCCACAGCACGCTGAATGCTTGCCGCGAGCTCCGGCGTGACGCGCTCGTCGGCGTCGATCGCCAATATCCACCGGCCACTCGCGCGATCGAGGGCGCGCTGCTTCTGCGCGCCGAAGCCGGGCCAGTCCGCATACGAAAAGACCTGTGCGCCGAAGCGGCGTGCGCGCTCTGCCGTGTCGTCGCTGCTTTCGGAGTCGACAACGATCCACTCGTCGGCGAACGCCACCGAGGCCAGGCACGCGTCGATGCGCGCCGCTTCGTTTTTCGTGATGACGATGACCGAAAGCAGGGGGGCTGGCATGCGTCGGCGTGGATGGCCGGGGCATTGTAGGCAGCGGTCGATAATGCCCGCCCATATGACGACGCCCCCGTCGCCGCTGCGCGCTCGCCTCGCCCGCATCGCGCCCTATTTCAAGAGCAGCCAGCGCGGCTTCGTGCTCGCGTTCTTCGGCTCGGTGGTCGGTGCGCTCACCGAGCCCTTGATCCCGTTGCTGCTGAAGTGGCTCCTCGACAAGGGCTTTCAGCTCGGCGGCGTACCGCTCTGGGTCGTGCCGCTGGCCGTGATCGGCCTGACCTTCGTTCGCGGCGCGGCCGGCTTCGTCGCGCAATACGGCATGTCGTGGGCGGCCAATCGCGGCGTCATGGAAATGCGCGCCGCGATGTTCGGCCGCCTGCTCGACGCCGAACCCGCCCTGTTCACGCGCAGCACCGCGAGCAGCCTCATCAACACCCTCACCTTCGAGGTGCAGAACGGCGCCAACCAGCTCGTCTACACCGCGCAGAGCCTGATTCGCGACACGCTCACCGTGATCGTCATGCTTGCGGTGCTGATCTACCTCAACTGGCAGCTCACGCTGGTGGTCGCGGTGATGCTGCCGGCGGTCGGCTTCGTCATGCGCTACTACAGCCGGCGCCTGCACCGCTTCACGGTCGAGGCGCAGAA
>JBDTNU010000312.1:0-5018 GCA_039933535.1 Caldimonas sp.
GCGGCGACGTGAGCCACCTGAACCTGCACAAGACCTTCTGCATCCCGCACGGCGGTGGCGGGCCCGGTGTCGGGCCGGTCTGCGTCGTCGAGGACCTCGTTCCGTTCCTGCCCGGCCATGCCGCCAGTGGTCACCCCGGGCACGGCGTGGGCGCGGTTTCCGCAGCGCCCCTGGGCAACGCCGCCGTGCTGCCGATCTGCTGGATGTACATGCGCATGATGGGTGCCGATGGCCTGCAGCGCGCAACCGAAACGGCCATTCTCTCGGCCAACTACATCGCGGCGCGGCTGGCCGACCACTACGAGCTGCACTACAGCGGCAACGTCGCCGGTATCAAGGGCGGCGGCGTGGCTCACGAGTGCATCCTCGACTTGCGGCCGCTCAAGGAAGCGACCGGCGGCGCCCAGGGCATCAGCGCCGAAGACGTCGCAAAGCGCCTGATCGACTATGGGTTCCACGCGCCGACACTGAGCTTTCCGGTCGCCGGCACGCTGATGGTCGAACCGACCGAGAGCGAATCGCTGGCCGAGCTCGATCGGTTCTGCGAGGCGATGATTGCGATCCGCGCCGAGATCGCGAAGGTCGAGCAAGGCGTCTGGCCGCGCGACGACAACCCGCTCAAGCACGCGCCGCACACGGCCGGGACGCTACTCGCCGCCGAGTGGAAGCATGCCTACACACGCGAGGAGGCGGCTTACCCGATGCCTGCGCTGCGCGGTGCCAAGTACTGGTCGCCGGTCGGCCGCGTCGACAACGTCTGGGGCGATCGCAACCTCTCCTGCTCCTGCCCGCCCTTGTCCGCCTACGAGGATTGACGCGGCGCAGCAACATGGAACGGCTTATGCGTGGACCAACCATCGCAACTGCCGGGATGGGGCGCCAATGACGACAGACACCTCCGTGACAAACCTCTTCTCGCACGTCAAGGCCAGCGAAGCCGAGTGGAAGAGTGGCGGACTTCGCGATTTCTTCCTCTACAAGGATCTCGGCATCAAGGACGCCACCGGTGGCCGCGTGATCGCTCATCTCGTGAGAGCCAACCAAGCACCGGAGAAGGGCACGGGCTGGCACCGTCATGTCGCCGACTTCCAGATCGTGCTGATGCTCAAGGGCTGGGCCAAGTTCATGTACGAGGACAAGGACACGCTGGTCGAGGCCGGCGACTGTGTGCACCAGCGCCCCGGGATCGTGCACTTTCTGTACGACTACTCGCCGGACATGGAGTACCTGGAGATCGTCGGCCCCGCCGATTTCGGCTCTGTCGACATGCCAGCGCCCGCGGAAGTGCCGGAGCCGAACCCATGGCCTACCGCAGCGAAGGCGGCCTAGCGAGCGAAGCCGTCCGGGCCTTAGAAGTCCATTTCGAGCTCTTCGATGTCGTCCGGCTCGAGTTTCGCCGCGGCAACCCACTCCTTCATCTCGGGCATCGCCATGACGGTCTGGCAATAGCCGATGCACGGCTTGTTGAGCTTGACGTCATAGGTCAGAAAGCGCGTCGCGACCGGGGCGAACATGGCGTCGGCCATGGTCCGGCCCGGACCGAACAGCCAGGGCCCGCCATAGGCGGCGAGGCACTCGGTCCAGATCTCGACGATGCGATCGATGTCGGGTTGCGCACCGGCCCAGATCTTGTAGCCGGGGTGGCGTGCCTTCAGGTTCATCGGCAGCGCGGAGCGCAGGTTGGCAAAGCCCGAATTCATCTCGCCGCAGACCGACCAGCAGTGGGCGCGGGCGTGTCGATCCTTGGGCATCAGACCCGCCTCGGGGCGGATCTCGTCCAGGTAACGCGCGATCGCCAGCGTGTTCCAGACCTTGACGCCGTCGTGCGTGAGGCAGGGCACGCGGATCGAGGGCGCCAGCAAAAGCAACTCCTTGCGCGCATCGGCGTCGTCGGGCGAAACCATGACCTCGCTGAAGACGAGGCCGGAGAAGCGGGCGAGCAGCCAGCCCCGCAGCGACCAGGACGAATAGTTCTTGCTGCTGAGCGTCAGAGATGCCTTGGCCGCGGCCGCCTTGCCCGTGGTTTTGGCGGGTACAGACTTCCTGGCGACTTTGGACCGGCTGGGTGTTGCGGCTTCACTCATGCACGGCAATGACGCAATCGCTGTGCCACTATCAACCTTGTCCGATCGACGCTGGCGCACAAGTTGCTCGCTCCAGCGCACAACCATGAAGCACCTCACCCCATGATGTATCACGCGTACCAGACCCACAGCGACCTGATGTGGCCCGTACGCACCTTGTCAAGGCTGTCATTGCCTTTCCTCGAGCGCAATGGCGGCGACGGCCCGGTCCTTCCGGCGCAGCGACAAGCGGCAGCGGCCTGCAAGGTGATGGAGCTCGCTGAAGTGACGCACCGTCGCCCGGCCTGGCAGATCGAAAGCGTCACCCTGGACGGCGAGCCGGTTCCGGTGATCGAAGAGGCCGTTCACGTCACGCCCTTCGCCACCCTGCTCCGCTTTCGCAAGGCGGCCGGGCCGGTGCAACCGAAGGTGCTCGTGGTCGCGCCGATGTCGGGCCACTTCGCCACCCTGCTGCGAGACACGGTGCGAACCCTGCTCATCGACCACGACGTGCACGTCACCGACTGGCACAACATCCGCGACGTGCCTCTGGAGCAGGGCCGGTTCGGCCTCGACGAGTACACCGACCACATCGTCGCGTTCCTCGAGGCCATGGGGCCGGGCTCCCACGTCGTCGCCGTCTGCCAGCCCTGCGTCGCGGCGCTCGCGGCAACGGCCATGATGTCGGAGGATGGCAATGCGGCCACACCGGCCAGCCTGACGCTGATGGCCGGCCCGATCGACTGCCGGATCAGCCCGACCGCGGTCAACGTGCTGGCAACGTCGAAGCCGATCTCCTGGTTCGAGAAGAACCTCATAAGCACCGTGCCGTGGCGCCATGGCGGCGCCGGGCGCCGGGTCTATCCCGGCTTCATGCAGCTTTCCGCCTTCATGAGCATGAACAAGGAGCGCCATGCCGATGCGTTCAAAGCCTACTACCAGAACCTGGTCGCGGACGAGCGCGAGAAAGCCGAGGTCACGCGGGCGTTCTACGCCGAGTACATGGCCGTCTCCGACCTCTCGGCCGACTTCTATATCGAAACCGTCCGCCTGGTTTTCCAGGACTACGCGCTGCCTCGGGGCGAGCTGACGGTGCACGGTCGACGCATCGACCTGAAGGCGATCCGTCGAACGGCGCTGATCACCATCGAGGGCGAGAAGGACGACATCTGCGCGATCGGCCAGACCCTGGCCGCGCACGACCTGTGCACCAGCCTGCGCCCTTACCTGCGCACACACTATGTGCAGGCCGGCGTCGGCCACTATGGCGTGTTCAGCGGCAAGCGCTGGCAGAACCAGATCTATCCGGTCGTGCGCGGCGTCATCCACGTCTCGCAGTAACGGCGCGCCCCCGGGCGCGTCGTGTCGTCTCAGTCCTTTGCCGCCGGCATGAAACTGCCCGCGGTACCACCAGCCGTCGGTGCGTCCGCACTTTCGGTCGTCACGGTCTTCCGCTTGCGATCGCGCACCAGGTAGGAGTAGAGCACCGGCACCACGACCAGCGTGAGCAGCGTCGACGTGATCACGCCGCCGATGATGGCGCGCCCCATCGGCGCCTGGATCTCGCCGCCTTCGTTCAGCGCCAGCGCCAGCGGCAGCATGCCGAAGACCATCGCCGCGGTGGTCATGATGATCGGCCGCATACGCACCAGTCCGGCCTGTAGCAAGGCTTCGGGCACCGAAAGCCCGGCACGCCGGCCGTGGTTGGCGAAGTCGACCAGCAGGATCGCGTTCTTGGTGACCAGGCCCATCAGCATCACCAGGCCGATCATCGAGAACAAGTTGAGCGTCGAGCGCGTCACCAGCAATGCGAGCATCACGCCGATCAAGGCCAGCGGCAGCGACGCCATGATCGCCAGCGGCTGCAGGAAGCTGCCGAACTGCGACGCGAGCACGATGTAGATGAAGATGACGGCAGCGCCGAGCGCGAGCAGCACGCCCTGGAACGCTTCGGCCTGGTCCTTGGTCTGGCCGCCGACGTCGAAGCGATAGCCGGGTGGAAGCTGCGTCGCCTTGACGATCTTCTGCACATCCGCACCGACATCCCCGCTCGGCCGGCCCTGCGTGCCCGCATAGATCGCCTGGCGCCGTTGCAGGTCCTGGCGCTTGATCACGACCGGGTTGACGACCGGCACGATGTCGGCGATGCGCGAAAGCGCGATCGGCGTACCGTCCTTTGCGTACGCAACCGGCAGGTCGTCGAGCTGTGAAACATTCTCGCGCGAGGTCTGCGGCAGGCGCAGCTCGACGTCGACCTGCTCGCCATCGGGCGACGTCCAATAGGTCGCGACGTCGCCGTTGACGAAGCTGCGCAGACTGGTCGCGAGCTGCGTGGTGGTCATGCCGAGCTCGCGCGCCGCGTCCGGCTTGAGACGCACCGCGAAGGCCGGAATGCCCGGCTTCACCGAGGTCGTGAGGTCGGCGATCCCGGCCACCTTGGCGACCTTGTCGCGCAGCTTCAGCACCTCGGTTTCCAGCACGTTCGGATCCGGGCCGAGCAGGGCCACGTAGATCGGCTGATTGCCGAGCGTCACGCTGATGCCCGGAATCGGCTGCAAGGCGTCGCGCAAGGCCTTCTCGAGCTGGCTCTGGCTGCGCTTTCTCTCGCGCGGCTTGGTGAGCTGGATGCTCAGACTCGCGGAGTTGCGGCTGCCGTTGCCGGTGTCGCCCACCGTCGTCGAGACCATCCGGATCTCGGGGAACCGGCGCACGATTTCTTCGACCTGCAGCAGCTTGTCGCTGCCGCGCTGCAAGCTGGTGCCGACCGGCAGGTCGACGTTCATCTGGATGTAGCTGTTGTCGCTCTCCGGAATGAACTCGGTGCCGACCAGCGGCGCCAGCATGACGGCGCCGGCGAAGCTCGCCACGCCCGCGAGAAGCACCAGCGCCCGCGGCGTGACGGTCGCAAAGCGCCAGCGGCGAGGAGCGTTCCGGTCGCGCCGGCCGTCGGTATCG
>JBDTNU010000313.1:0-4984 GCA_039933535.1 Caldimonas sp.
TGCACTTGCGCGTCGATCTCGCTGTACATGCGGCCGGCCGTCTCCGACGAGCCGAGCACCACCGAGCCGCAACCGAGGATGCCCGCCGCGACCGCGCCCTGCATCGCGTCGGGCGCCGCAGCGAAGGTCATGCGCGCCGCCTGCACGCTCGGCACCAGGCCATGCTCGGCGATCGCCACCAGCGTCGCGTTGAGCACCGACGCTTCGCCAGCGGTCGGCAGCTTGCCGGTGAGCAGGAGGAAGAAGTGCTCGACGAACGAGATCTTGCCGATCAGCTCCTTCGACAGGTCGCGCCCGCGCACGACGATCGTGTGCTCGTCCGACGTGCAGATCGACGTGCGCGGAACGGTCGCCTTGCCGATCTTCATGCGGGGGTCGGCGCGAGCCGGAAGTCGAAGCTCGCCGAGTGGTAGGGCTTCTTCATCTCGCGCCCGTCGACGGCCTTTCCAGGCGGATGCGAATCGAAGTCGACGACCAGGCTGTCGCGCTTGCCGAACACCACATCCTCGTCGATGTAGGGACTGCCCGCAACGAAGACGTGCGTGGTCAACTGCACGTGGCCCGGCGCCGAGACCTGCATGTGGATGTGGCCGGGCCGGTTGATGTTGCGGTTGGTCGCGCGCAGCATGTCGCCGACCGGACCGTCATCGGGAACCGGGTAGTAGGAGGGCCGGATCGACCAGAACCAGTAGCGGCCCTCGGCATCGGTGCGAAAGCGGCCGCGCGCCTTCATGGTCGGCTCGGCGGAAAGCTGCACGTCGTACTTGCCGTCGCCGTCGCCCGACCAGACGTCGAGCAAGGCGCCGCCGAGCGGCTTGCCGTCGGTGTCGGTGACGCGGCCCATGTAGAAGGTCGGCTCGCCCGGAATCCCTTCGCCGATGTCGGTGCCGAGCGCGAGGTCGGGCGCGCCGGCCCAGTAGAACGGGCCCTCGACCGTGGCCTCGGTCGCTTCGGTCGCGCCCTTGACGCCGCCGCTCGCGCGCGCCTGCGCAAGCGACACGATCATCATCGACAAGCCGAGCGTGTCCGACAGCAGGATGAACTCGGGGCGCTTTTCGGTCGAGATCTGCCCGGTCGCGTTCAGGAACTTCAGTCCCGCCATCCATTCCTCGGGCGTCAGGTCGACCTCGCGCGCGAACGCATGGATGTGCTTGACCAGCGAGGTCATCAGCACGCGCAGGCGCGGGTCGGGCGTGTCGGCAAATGCGTCGACGACGTCTTGCGTCAAGTTCTGCTGGTTGTATTCGGACATTGCTCTGGCCTTCATGGACGTGCCGCGTCGACACTGTGCGGCTTGACGCTATTGGGCGGCGGTGCCATCAGGCACTGTCGACGGGTTCGCCAAGTCTGAGCGAGGATAGCGAGTTGCCGACGGACTGCGACGCGCGTTTTCGCCAGTCGTCATGCCGAGACGAATCAGGGTGACGGCGCAAGCTCCGATGCCAGGCTGACCAGCGAGTCGTACTTGGCATCGGTGAACTGATAGGAGTCATAGATCGTCGTGAACCGCGTGATCTTCCCGGCGGGGTCGAGCTCCAGGGCGGTGATGCCGCGCAGCAGCGGCGCGGCCGAGCTGCTGGCATGCCACTCGTAGCCGCCGCCCTGGTCGCTGCCCGACACATGGGCCAGCGAGGCGCCGGTGCCGTAGGGCAGCAGCGAGAGGCCGCGCGTCAGGTAGCGCTCGATCTGGATCTTGCCCTCCACCCGCGAATGGAGCGCCATGTCCTCGAACACGGCATCGGCAGTGAACAGCTGCGACGCGGCCGTCGCGTCACCCGCCTGCAGCGCCGTCGCCAGCGCCTGGGACACCTGTTGAATCCGCGCCGACGCGTTGACCACGTCGTCATGAAAGTCGGTGGGATACGGCCCCAGGGTGCCGATTGGAAGGCGGACCTTCGAGCTGCGGCCGTCCCAATAGTCGACCCAACGAACGATCTTGGCGTTGCTGTCGAAGGTGATCGACGAGAGGAAACGAAACTCCGAGCCCAGGAGCTCCGGCGTATCGATGAACTCGATCGTCGCGCTGTGCTCGTCGCCGATGACTCGCACCGGATACGACAGCGCCGTCGGCGGGCCGTTGGCGAACGAGGCGCCCGACCAGACGTCCAGCAGCGACTGCTGCGACGGCCAGGTCAGCCCGAGCCCGGCGTCGACATAGAGGACGGTCGCCGGCGCCGGCGCGAAGAAAGCCACCATGGGGGCGGCGGTGTGCTGGCTCTTGGCGGTGAAGAAGCCCGTGAAGATGTTCGCGGCCCGGATCGTCGCGTGCGAGCTGTCCGTCACGTCGGGGAAAGCGGTGGGGACCACTTTCTTCTCGCCGTCGTCGCCGCCGCCGCAGGCCGCGAGAACCAGGGTCAGTGTTGCG
The DNA here is from genome assembly GCA_039933535.1 of Caldimonas sp. Taxonomy (GTDB): domain Bacteria; phylum Pseudomonadota; class Gammaproteobacteria; order Burkholderiales; family Burkholderiaceae_C; genus Schlegelella_A. The sequence goes on from JBDTNU010000313.1 coordinate 2,366, forward strand.
CTTGCCAGGAGGGTTGCCGCGCGGGTCGCCCGACCCGACAAGCGCCGATACCCCGCCCACTCGAATAGAGCGCTGCCTTCGACCCTTGCCGTCTCGCTTTGCATGCTTGTCTCCGTGCACCGTTCGAGCCGGCGCGTTGTGTGAATTGGTGTCTTCGTTCGCCGACGTCTACGATCGGTGAAAGGCGATTGAATGATTCGGTCGACCCCCGGCCCAGCGGCGACCGGGTTGTCTTCGCTCAGCGGTCGTAGATGCGCACGGCGCCGGTGTCGTGCACCACGCGTCCGCCGACGATGGTGAGCACGGAACCCAGCCGCTTCAGCGATTCGTCGGGCACGCTGAAGTAGTCGGCGTTGAGCACGGTCACATCGGCGAGCTTGCCGGTCTCGATCGAGCCGAGCTTGTCTTCTTCCTTGCTGAACCAGCCGTTTTCGCGCGTGTACAGGCGCAGCGCGTCCTGGCGCGAGATCGTCTGGTCGCCGTTGATCACGACGCCCGAACTGTTCTTGCCGGTCGTCATGTAGTACAGCATCAGCCACGGATTCAGCGCCGAGATCTGGGCCGAATCGGAGCCAGCGCCGACCTTGATTCCGCTGTTCAGGATCGTCCGGTACGGCGGTCCGTTGGCGGTCGCCGTGCCCGCCAGATACCGGAAGCCGTGCAGCGCCAGGCCGCCACCGAGCGCCTTCAGGCGTGCGATGTTGGCGGGCGTGATCGTCAACGCATGCGCGACCGACCAGTGCAGCGAGGCGATCGGCACGGTCGCGTTGATCCGTTCCCATTCGTCGATCGCGACGCTGTCTTCGGCTGACGTGAGCGTGTGCTGCTGGTAGATCCAGCCGCGCTCGGCTGCCTTGCGCACGGCCGCGGGGTAGTTGGACGGCGGCACCACCGCGCCGAACAGCGGCCAGTTGGTGATGAACTCGCCCAGGCCAGCGATGCGCAGCCAGTCGTTGCCATAGTCGCGGAAGGCGTTCTCGACCCGGCGCGTCAGGATCGGGATGGCGGCCGCCGTGTCCATGCTCAGGAAGAAGATCCGGACGCGCACCTTCATGTCGCCGCTGCGCTGCAGGTCGAGCAGCGGGTCGTACGCCGTGTACGGGTCCCAGCTCGCGGCGCCATCGAAGACGAACTCGTCTTCGTGGTCGGGCGAGCCCGGAATCAGGAATCCGCCCATGTCGAAGTTGGACGTGACGCCGAGCGCAGCCGAATACGTCATCGCGTCCATCGTGCTGCGCTTCTTGTCTTCGAAGGTCTGCACCGAGCGCAGCGCGTTCAACGCGGCGACGGTCGCCGCGTTGGCGGCGATCGAGCCATCGGCACCGACCGCGATGCCGCGGCTCTGGAAGAAGATCTTGCCGGCCGTGTTGGTCGTGGACGGACCGGTGAACGCAACCTGCATGTAGACCGGATTGCCCGGCGCGATCGCATCGAGCTCGGCCAGCGTCGGCAGGCGCTTCTCGGCGAACTGCACCGGGTTGAAGCCGCCGATCGTCGTGATGAAGACACCGGGCGGCGCCGTGCGGATGCGCTGGCGATAGACCGAGCGGATGTCGTCGAACGAAGCGGCGGTCTCCAGCGGCGTGTGGTATCCCGGGCGCAGGCCGAGCAGCACGATGTGGTTGTGGTTGTCGACCAGCCCGGGCGTGACGGTGCGGCCTTCGAGGTTGATGACCTGCCGGCAGCCTTGCGGCGCGTAGCCGCCTTCGTCGCGCCCGACCGCAGTGAACTTGCCGTTGCGGATCGTGACCGTGGAGACGACGTGGTTGCCGCTGTCCATCGTGTGGATGCGACCGTTGATCAGCGTGATCTCGCGGCCGTCGGGGCACGATCGATCGCGATGGTCGCCGCGGTCGTTGTCGCGGTCCCCGTCGTGGGCTGCCGCGGCACCGCAAGCAAGCGCCAGGACCATGCCGAACACGAGCCCCGTGGCGCGCAGCCTGCTGTCTTTCGTCTCTCTGATCATGATGTGTCTCCGATGTCGGCTCCGCTGATGCGGCGCTCTGCGTGAGCAGCGGGCAACCGCTGCGGATCCTGCTTTCGCACCACGATAAGACGCGCGTCGCGACGCGTGCAAATGATCAATTCACATCGATATGATCGATCGCATCGATTCGACCTTGGGGTTTGTATGGAGCTGCGGCACCTGCGCTATTTCGTGGCCCTGGCCGAATACCTCAGCTTCACACGGGCTGCGGAGCGCGTGCACGTGACCCAGTCGACGCTCTCGCACCAGATCCGCCAGCTGGAAGAAGAAGTGGGCCAGCCACTGTTCGACCGGATCGGCAAGAAGGTCGTGACGACCGAGGCGGGTGAGCTGTTCCTCGCGTTCGCATCGCGCGCGCTGAAGGAAGTGGATGCAGGCATGGCGATGCTGAAGCCCGGCGTCGATGGCCTGACCGGGCAGGTTCGGATCGGCGCCACGCACACCTTCAACATCGGGCTGATCCCCGAATGCGTCGCGCTGTTCCTGGAGCGGCACCCGACCGTGCAGGTGCGGGTCGAAGAGCTCGCGGCCGACGAGATCGGCGCACGGCTGCATGCGGGCGAGCTCGACATCGGCATCGCCTACCGGCCGAACGGCCCGACCGACCTGTGGTTCGAGCCGCTCTACAACGA
>JBDTNU010000314.1:0-4976 GCA_039933535.1 Caldimonas sp.
TTCAACAGCTACGAGCCCGGCCGTACCGGCTTCGTCACGCTGATCGCCAACTACCTGCCGTTGCAGGACGCCTACGGCGGTCCGAACTACTTCAAGCTCGACCCGAATGCGCTGTACGAAATCCACGTCGACAACAACGGCGACGGCAAGGAAGACATCACTTTCCAGTTCCGCTTCAACAACACCCTCAAGGCCACGGCGCTGACGATCGGCGGCAAGAGCGTCGCAATTCCCCTCACGCAATCGGGTCAGGTGAGCGCGCCCAATGCGGCAGCCCTGAACGTCAACGAGACCTTCACGCTCGACATCGTCCGCGGCGACCGCCGTACCGGCACCAAGGCCTCGGTGACCAACGCCAGCGGTGGCAGCGCGACCTTCAACAAGCCGTCCGACAACATCGGCAACAAGACGATTCCGAACTACGCCGCCTACGCGGCGCAGCACGTCTACGCCGTGACGATTCCCGGCTGCACGACGCCGGGCAAGGTCTTCGTCGGCCAGCGCAAGGATCCGTTCGCCGTCAACCTGGGCGTGATCTTCGACCTGCTGAATGTTCCCGGCGCGGCCGACTTCACGCCCGCCGAAGCCGCCTTCCTGCTCGACAACTCGCAGAAGGACGCCGGCAGCGACGATCTGAAGGACAAGAACGTCACGTCGCTCGCGCTCGAGGTCCCGACCTCCTGCCTGACCGCTGGCACCGATCCCGTCATCGGCGGCTGGACCACGGCCAGCCTGCGCCAGGGCTCGCTGCTCAGCAACGCGCCCAAGAGCGGCTACCAGACCTCGGCCATCGTCGGCGGTGCCTGGACGCAGGTCTCCCGGCTCGGCAGCCCGCTGATCAACGAAGTAATCATCGGCCTGCCCGACAAGGACAAGTTCAACAACTCCAAGCCCAAGGACGACGCCCAGTTCGCCACCTACGTGACCAATCCGACCTTGCCCGCCCTGGTCGAGATCGCGCTGGCCACGCCGGGCATCGCGCCGACCAACTTCCCGCGGACCGACCTGGTGACGACGTTTCTGACCGGCATCGTCGGCGTGACCCAGCCGAAGGCTTTCTCGGCGTCGCCGGCGACCGGCGTGCCGTCGGAGATGCTGCGCCTCAACACGTCGATCGCACCGACACCCGAAGCGATGCAGAACCGGCTCGGCCTGCTCGGCGGCCTGCTTGCCGGCCCGGGCGGCGATCTCGCCGGCTACCCGAATGGCCGCCGGCCGAGCGACGACGTCGTCGACATCTCGCTGATCGCGGTCATGGGCGGCCTCTGCGTTGCCAACGGCACGACCGACACGTACAAGTTCGGCGCCGCCTGCCAGCCGTCGGCGGCTCCGCTCGGCGCTGCCGCGTTCGGTCTGCACGACGGCGTCGACCAGGCCGGTCCGAAGGTCAAGGCCGCGGGTCCGCTGCTGCCGGCCTTTCCGTACGTCGGCACGCCGCTGCCCGGCGCGCGTTGAAGGAGAAGGCGCATGAGGAACAAAGCAACCCTTGCGGCCCTTGCCGCCGCCGCTCTGGTCGTTGCCTGTGGTGGCGGCAGCGACTTCCAGAATCCGCCTGCGACGAGCTCGGTGCCGGCGAGCGCCAGCGCGTCGATCGACGGCTTCATCGCGTACCTGAGGGAGCTCGTGGTGTCGGCCGCCGACATGCTCGAGCCGGTCGACACCAGCATGGTCACCGGACCGACCGACGAGACCAGCGAGCCGCAGAAGGTCGATTGAAGCCGTCCGGGAGGTGCGCGCTCGCGCGCCTCCCTTACGATCGCCTCGAAATGCGGATGAACCCACTCCGGACCGGCGCGCTAGCGGCCGGTCTTTTTCTTTCTGTGCTGCCGGCGTGGGCCGAGCCGGTCACGCCGACCCGTGACGACGAAGTGATCGAGGTCTTGCCGGCCACCGTCGGCAGCCGCGACGAGGATCGGCGCTTGCGCAGGGAACTGGCCGCGCGGCCCGACGATGCCGCGCTGGCGGTGCGTGTCGCGTTGCGTGACCTCGATCGTGCCCGCGATGCCGGCGATCCGCGCTTCGCAGGTTTGGCGTTGGCGGCCTTGCGGCCGTGGCCCGATGCCGCAACCGCACCCGGCGAAGTGCTGCTGATGCGCGCCACGTTGCAGCAATACCTTCACGAGTTCGACGCCTCGGTGGCGAGTCTGCGCCAGTTGCTCGCGCGACCGGGCAGCGAGCGTCAGGCGCAGGCCTGGCTCACGCTCGCGACCGTGCTGCGCGTACAGGGTCGCTACGGTGAATCGGACGCGGCCTGTCGGCATGTCGCTGCCGCCGGCGCGCAGCTGCATTCGGGCGCCTGCCTGGCCGAGAACGCTGCCTTGCGCGGCGATGTGGGCAATGCGCGCAAGAGCTTCGAGGCGCTGCTTGCCGAGCCACGCCTGCCGCCGGCAACGCAGGGTTGGTTGCTGACGTCGCTGGCCGAGCTCGAACAGCGCGACGGCCGTGCCGCCGCCGCCGACGTGGCGTTTCGTGGCGTGCTCCGGCTCGGTCCGGACTCGTATGCGGCGATCGCCTATGCCGATTTCCTGATCGAACAGGGCCGGCCGGCCGAGGCGCTCAAGGTCCTGAGGAACGAGACCCGCACCGACGCCGTCGTGCTGCGGCTGGCGATCGCGGGCACGCGCGCGAAGGCCCCAGGCGCCGAGCGCGACGTTGCCGAGATGCGCGACCGCATCAACCTCGCCAACCAGCGCCCCGAGGCGAAGAAATTCCATGGCCGCGAGCAGGCGATGTTCGCGCTCTACGTCGACGCGGCGCCGCAACGCGCGCTCGAGCTGGCACGCGGCGACATCGAGCAGCAGCGCGAGGCGCTCGACCTGCTCGTCTTCGCGGAAGCAGCGAAGGCCAGCGGCGACTCGAAGGCGATCGATGAAGCGCGCCGCCTGAAAGCGTCGCAGGGCCTGCACGACCGGCGCATCGATGCGCTGCTCTGAAGCGCTGGCAATGGGCCGGCGGATCGCGGGCCGGGTGTTCGTCGCGATCGGCCTGGTCGTGGTCGCAGGATCGGCAGGCGCACACAAGTCGAGCGATTCGTATCTTCAGCTCGACGCCGCGCCGAGGCAGCTTGCCGTGCGATGGGACATCGCCTTGCGCGACCTCGATATCGCGCTCGATCTCGACACCGACGGCGACGGCAAGCTGACCTGGGGCGAAGTGAAGTCCGCCTGGCCGCGCATCGAGTCGTACGCCATGGCTCACCTGTCGATCGTGGACTGCGAGCTCCGCCCCGTCGAGCGGGGCCTGGAGCGTCGCAACGACGGCACCTACGCGGTTCTTCACCTCGTCTCGAACTGCACGCTGGCCGCGCAGCCCGCGATCGCCTATTCGCTGTTCGCCGAGGTCGACCCGACGCATCGCGGCATCGCCAAGATCCAGCGGCCCGGCGAGCCGCTGGTGCTTTCGGTGCTCGACCCGTCGCGGCCGGCAACCGCCGGTGCGGCGTCGACGGGCTCGGCGGCGAACGGAGCCGGGCAGGGGACCGCATCGGGCGATTCGTCCGCGCCTTCACGCTGGCAATTTCTCGGCGAAGGCATCCGCCACATCCTCGGCGGCTACGACCATGTGCTGTTCCTGCTCTGCCTCTTGCTGCCCGCGGTGATGCGGCGCACGCCCGAGGGCTGGCGGCCGGTCGATCGGCTGTCGCAGGCAATTCTTCCGGTCGTCGGCATCGTCTCGGCGTTCACGATCGCGCACTCGATCACGCTCACGCTGGCAGCGCTGAAGCTGGTGTCGCTGCCGTCGTCGTTCATCGAACCGGCAATCGCGGTGACCATCGTGCTCGCCGCGCTCGACAACATCTGGCCGATCTTTCCGGTTCGACGGATCGTCGTGACTTTCTTCTTCGGCCTGATCCACGGCTTCGGTTTCGCGAGCGTGCTCGCCGAGCTGAACCTGCCGACGGCGGACTTCGCCTGGGCCTTGCTGCAGTTCAACGTCGGCCTCGAGATGGGGCAACTCATGGTGGTCGTCGTCACCACTGCCGTCCTGTTCAACCTGCGCGGATGGTCGCGCTACCGGACGGTCGTGATTCGCAGTGGCTCGCTGCTGGCCATGTCGATCGCCGGACTCTGGTTCATCGAGCGCACGGCCAACGTGAAGATCCTGCCTTTCTAGGCCCTGAATTACAATCGGTCATGGATTTCAACAAGAGCGAGAAAGGCATGTCGGTTATGACACCGCGAACTACCCGCGCCCTCTGCTGGGTGTAGGCCGCCGCGCGTCCCGACATCGCATTTCGCTTTTCTTCGTCCATCACAGCGCGGCCCCGGCCGCGCTTTTTGTTTTCTGGAGACTTCGATGGTTTCGATTCAGCTTCCCGACGGATCGCGTCGCGAATTTCCTGGTCCGGTGACGGTCGCCGAGGTCGCGGCATCGATTGGCCCCGGCCTGGCCAAGGCGGCCCTGGCTGGTCGCATCGGCAGCGGCGCGACGAGCAGGCTGGTCGACACGAGCTTCGTTGTCGACCACGACGAGCGCCTGGCCATCGTCACCGACAAGGACGCCGACGGCCTGGAAGTGATCCGGCATTCGACGGCTCACTTGCTGGCCTACGCGGTCAAGGAGTTGTTCCCAGACGCGCAGGTGACGATCGGTCCGGTGATCGAGAACGGGTTCTTCTACGATTTCTCGTACAAGCGTCCGTTCACGCCGGAGGATCTGGTCGCGCTCGAAGCGAAGATGACCGAGCTTGCGAAAAAGGACGAGAAGGTCGAGCGCCGCATCTTGCCGCGCGACGAGGCGGTCGCCCATTTCAAGAGCATCGGCGAGGCCTACAAGGCAGAGATCATCGCGAGCATTCCGGCGGGCGAGGACGTATCGCTCTACCGCGAAGGCAAGTTCGAGGACCTGTGCCGCGGCCCGCACGTTCCGAGCACGGGCAAGCTGCGCCACTTCAAGCTGATGAAGGTGGCCGGCGCCTACTGGCGCGGCGACCATCGCAACGAGATGCTGCAGCGCATCTACGGCACGGCCTGGGC